>JBDRSZ010000352.1:0-3793 GCA_043824415.1 bacterium
CTGCTTGTCTGGGTATTCACGACGCTGGCTTTTCCCAGAATTAGCACGATGGTCGCTGAGGTCATCCATCCCGTGAAATCCGAAATGGTCGTCTCTCTCGAAAAAACAGCCGCCCTGAAAAGTCTCGACGGCGACGAGAGGGCCGAATATTCCGCCCTCTGGGAAAGGATCGGGGGCGCCGGCAGAAGTCCCGTCTCCTCACCCGATTCATCCCGATGGGACGATGCCACCCGGACCTTCATGCACGAACGGGAGGAAATAAAAAGTAAATACATTGAAATACGGAATACGCGATTGTCCCAGATGGAACAGGATCTCCGCAACGAAAGAGAAACGCAATCGTCAATCGCAACAACCATCTCTCGGCTCTCCCCCGTCAGTTGTTACATGTACGCCATGAGCACGCTGGCCGGCACCGGCTTGATGGAAGAACCCGCCATCAAAGAAAGTGCGCGAAGGTTCGACGAACAGCTGCAGACGAATGTATACTCCAAAGTCTTCATCGTGAAATTGAAGGGCAGCACGTCGAGCTCCTCCAATTTTGAAGGCAACAATCCTCCTCCCCTGTTCGAAATCATGCGTAGCTCCTTTGAAGATATTCTCGGAAAAATCTGGCTCGACCTCGTCCTCCTCGTCATGTTCAACGTGCTCCTCTTTGCCTGTGCTTATGTCGCATTCCTGAAATACGACGTGCGCTAACCGATAAGATTTTTGGGAGGAAGTCATGATTCGACACATCATTAAAAAAGAACTCCTCGACAACCTGTTGAGCTTTCGTTTTTTAATCACTCTTCTCCTGTGCGTCGTCCTCATCCCGCTCGGGATTTACGTGAGCATCAAGGAGTACCAGAACAGCCTGAACGACTATCAACAATCGATGAATCTCTACAGGGAAAGTATCCAGGGGACGAAAAACGCCATCGAAGTCGATGCCAAGGGACTCAGACCGCCGTCCCCCTTCAGCATCTTCGCGGGCGGATTGGACAAGTTCCTCCCCAACGAGATCGTCTCCGCCCGAAAAGAAGGACTTACCCTCAGCAACAACCGGAGCATGGATGCGCCTCTCTCCATCCTTTTCGGAAAACTCGACTTCCTCTTCAGCGTCAGCGTCGTCATGAGTCTGTTAGCCATTCTATTCACTTTCGATGCGACGACGCGGGAAAAAGAGGAAGGAACGTTACGGTTGACCCTGTCCAACTCCATCCCCAGGCATCAGATCCTCATCGGAAAATTCATCGGTAATTTCATCACGTTTCTCATACCCTATACCATCGCCATGCTCATCGGCATCCTCATCCTGAGTCTGTCAGGAATCATCCCCCTCTTCCAATCCGATCATCTCTTGCGACTTATCATCATCATCGGCGTTTCGCTCCTTTTTATCTCTGCTTTCTTCAATTTGGGACTGCTCGTCTCCTCCCTGACCCGTCGTTCCCTGACCGCCCAAATCACCCTCCTCTTCATCTGGGTGCTCCTCATATTCGCCGCGCCCAGGGCCAGCTCCATGATCGCAGCTATCGTCTATCCCGTCAAGACACAGCAGACCATCAACCTCGAAAAAACGCTCGTCAGGAAGAACATCGAGGATGAAAAAGCGAGCGCCTTGAAAGAGATGTTCCTCCAGTCTCTGAATAAAAACACAGACGACAATTATTCTGAATCGCGCAAACCCATCGTCGAAGCCCTCATGGAAAAGGAAAAAAGACTTTTAGATGCCATCGACAGAGACCAGGAAACGAAAACGAATGTCCAGTTGAAAATCGCGTCCGCCCTTTCGCGACTGTCGCCCCTCGCCTCTCTGACTTTCGCCGTCACCGAACTGCCCGACACGGGCATTCGTGCGATGGACAACCTGTACGATTCCGCGCGCCAGTTCCACGATGTGGCCACCCGGGAAATCCACTCGCAGGGCTACAAGGACGAAATCCCCGGAGCGGGCATGCAGATGACCTTCGGCTGGGTATCCGCCGATGAGATTCCCCAGTTTCAGCTCCAGACCGTATCTTTGGGGCAAGCGTTTCAGGCGAGCTGGGTGGACATCCTGCTCCTCGTCATTTTTAATGTGCTTTTCTTTGCGGGGGCGTATGTCGGATTTTTGAGATATGATGTACGGTGAAAGAATGGTGTTCGGTAATCGGTAATCAGGGTAAGACAAGACAAAGAAAAAAAGGGATAATATTGTGAAATATGCGAAAAGCTTTAAGGATTTGGAAGTTTATCAACTTGCTCGTGAGGTAGCAAGGGGAATATTTATTTTGACAAAGGATTTCCCGCCTGAAGAGCGATATTCACTAACAGATCAAATGCGACGCTCATCTCGTTCAATCGGAGCACAAATTGCTGAATCCTGGGGAAAGAGACGTTATGAAAATCATTTTATTTTAAAGCTTACAGACGCGGATTCCGAACAATTCGAAACGCAGCACTGGTTGGAAGTTGCCTTAGAAAATGGATATATTGATAAATCGACTAAGAATGAGTTAACTAATAAGTGTGAGTCAATAGGTAAAATGTTAAACTCAATGATGGACAAAGCATCTCTATTCTGTCAGAAAAAATAGCGTATTATTATTGGTCGGAAATTAAACCGATTACCGACCACCGATTACCGTTTACCATGTACCGTTCACAAGAAATATAGTCAACGAAACCACTGAAACAATCACTATAACTTAGAATTGGAGGAACCCATGCTGCAAGCCATCGACCTGACCAAACGTTACGAAGACGGACTTCTGGCCCTCGACCACATCAACTTCGAAGTCAAGGAGGGCGAAGTCTTCTGTCTGCTGGGAGCCAACGGAGCCGGTAAGACCACGACCATCAACCTCTTTCTCAACTTCATCGACCCCACGGACGGCCAGGCCCTCATCAACGGCATTGACTCAGCCAAAGATCCCCTGGAAGCCAAGAAACACGTCTCTTACGTGTCCGAAAACGTCATGCTCTACGGCAACTTCACGGCCCGCCAGAACCTCGACTTCTTCGCCAAGCTTGGCGGAAAGAAAGACCTGACGAAGAAGGACTACCACGAAGTCATGCGCCGCGTCGGATTGCAGGAGGCGGCCTTCGAGATGAAGCTGAAAAACTTCTCCAAGGGAATGCGTCAGAAGCTGGGCATCTGCATCGCCATCATCAAGGACGCTCCCAACATCCTTCTGGACGAGCCGACCTCCGGCCTGGATCCCAAGGCAGCTGCCGAGTTCTTGAAGATCCTGTCGGGACTCCGCGGTAAGAACAAGGCCATCTTCATGAGCACGCACGACATCTTCCGAGCCAAGGCCATCGCCGACCGCGTGGGCATCATGAAGGAAGGCCGCCTCGTCATGATGCGGACGCGGGACGAGTTCTTGGAAGAGGATCTGGAAAAAATCTATCTCGACTACATGCAGGAAGCAGCGGCGTAGACAGGCTTGAGCCTCAGCCTTAGTCCTTATTCGTAATTCACCCTTCAGGGTTTTATAAATACGATACGCGATGATCCGGAAGGAGAACCGTATGTCTAATTTCAAACATCTGCTTATTCACGAGATGCGTCATCACATCCACTCCATGAAATTCATGACGATGAGCGTCTTCGCTGTGCTCCTGGCGGTGCTGTGCGTCACTGTCCAAATCGCAGACTTTCAGGATCGGAAGAGTGTCTACGACGAGGAAGCGGTAAAGGCCGAAAACGCCGTACGCGAGGCCAAGGTCTACTCGCAGGTGCGAGTGCCCGTCGTCGTCGAGCCCAATCCTCTGTCCGTGTTCATACGCGGAGCCGAATCCGAGATTGGAAACAAGATCACTGTAT
>JBDRSZ010000353.1:0-15192 GCA_043824415.1 bacterium
CCAATGCTCAGAACATCCCGGTGAGCACTCTGCACACCAACATCTGGTACCATCTCGGCCTGGCCTACTCTCTGAAATATGATCTGGAAAACGCCCTTGAGGCCTATCATCAAGGCATTGAAGCTTCCACCAATGAAGACATGCTCGTCGCTACGACACACTGGCTCTACATGACACTTCGGCTTCTCGGACGGGACGAGGAAGCGAAGCAGGCCCTGGATCCCATCCGGACGGAAATGAACGTCATCGAAAATATGGCCTATCACCAGCTCTGCCTGTTCTACAAGAGCGAAGCGAACGAGGACGAACTGACCGGCGGATCGTACACCAACATCATGAACGACGCCGCAGCCTACGGACTGGCCAACTGGCACCTTTACAACGGGCGCCGCGATCAGGCGAAAGCCATATACCAGACAATATTGGAGGGAAAAGTTTGGGCCTCTTTCGGCTACATCGCCGCAGAAGCCGACTGGGTCAGAGAATTTCAGGAATAAACGGTCTCACCGTCACAAGGGAAGGGAATAAGTATGCAAAGAAGAGATTTCATGAAAACCATCGCCGGCGCCGGTGCCGCGATCACCGGAACAGCGCCGATCCGCGCGGCAGCCGGACAAAAATCTTCAACACAGGACATCCTGGTCATGGACGCCATGGGAGAGATCCGCCTCACACACGAAAGAGCGTTGATTCAGGAAGTGATCGACAGCGGCATGAATGCCGTGACAGTCACGCTGTGTGATCCGAAATTTCAGGAGCAGGAAGCGTTCGACGTGGCCATGACCGAGATCCTGGCGTACGACCGTCATATCCGGAAGAATGCGGATATGTTCGTCAAGGCCACAAAGGTCGCTGATGTGGATGCGGCACGCAAAACAGGCCGCCTCGCCCTGTTCTACTACTATCAGAACACCACGCAATTCGGACGGGATCTCGACCGGGTGGATCTGTTTTACAATCTCGGCATGCGGAGCTGCCAGCTCACGTACAACTACCAGAACTGGGTGGGCGCAGGATGCAAGGAGCGCACTAATGGAGGGCTGACGGTTTTCGGTGTCGAGATGGTGGAGAAAATGAACAGTCTCGGCGTGCGCATCGACCTGTCGCACGCAAACATGCCGACCATGTCCGATGCCATCGACACTTCAAAATCGTCCGTCATCATCTCGCACACCGGGTGCATGTCGGTATATCAAAATGTCCGGAGCACAACGGACGACAATATGCGAAAGTGCGCCGACAAGGGCGGCCTCGTCGGCATCTGCCAGCTCCGGCCGTTTCTCACAGATAAAAAACGGGACAATCTGGACGAGTATTTCAGGCATCTCAAACACGCCATTCGAGTCGCCGGGATCGAGCATGTCTGCATCGGGAGCGACCGCGATCACCGGGTGATCAAAGACACGCCCGAAGAGATGGCACTCCTGCTTCAGGAAGAAGGCCCCAATTTCGTCAACAACGATTGGCCGCTCTACATGACGTCTCTGAACGGACCGAGACGGATGGAAGTCGTCTGGGACGGCCTCCTCAAAATGGGACTCGCGCAAGCCGACGCGGAAAAAGTCATCGGCCTCAATCTGTACCATCTGTACAAGGATGTCATCGGTTGACCTGCCGATGATGTCGCGACCAAGACAAGTAGTAAGGTGTTGATATCCATCACAGAAAGTAATTTCAAGGAGGTGCACAAATGGAACGACGTCAATTTATCGGTTACAGTATCGCGGGACTGGGCATGGCTGCTGTTGCCGCGAACGGAAAGAATCTTCAGTACGTTGCGAAATCCTCGGACAAAAAATGGGCCGTCCTCTTCGGCACGTGGTACGGCACGGCGCGCGACGCCGGCATGTGGATATCCGAAGGCATGGGCGGCATCGCCCAAGTCTACGATGTGCGGCAGAATCCAGATCTCAGCGGCTGCGAGCACCTTGTCGTCGGCGCTGCGATTCACGGAGGGCGGGGACCGAAGGAGCTGGATGCGTACCTGAAAAAGCATCTTTCTCATCTGAAGGAGAAAATCAGGGGGCTCTACATCGTGTGCGGTGCCATGGGACAGCAGCCCGGACCTGATCAGGTCAAAGAGTACATCGACGGGTATCTGGCCAACGTCTGCGGAACGGACAAGGCGATGAAAAAAGCCTTCGGCGGCAGAATCACCAAACGCCTACTGTCCACAGAAGACAACCAAAATCTCGAAGCGTTCCACAAAGAGATCAACAAGCCATATATCGATTACGACAACCTGAACCGGTCGGACTGCCTGGCGTTTGGTCAGCATATCTTCGATGCGACAAAATAGGAGCAGCGGGAAAACATCATGAGCAAGTTGTCGCGATTATGGACTGTATGCTGCCTCATCCCTGCAACGCTCTTTCGCTGCGGGACTGCGGACAATGTCCGTCGAGCCGAAGAGAGCATCACGGCCCGGGACCTCCAGCACCATACTCAGTTCCTGGAGTCCGAGGCTTTTGAGGGGCTAAAACTCTTCTCTAAAGGCGAAAGAAAGACCGTGCAGTACATCACAAATACATTCGAGCGAATGAATATGGAAGGCGGCAAGGAACAGCCCAACAAGCTGTGGCTGGAAGATGTCACCACTTCGCAATTCGGAGACGCCGTCGTGGTCACGGCCGTCGGGTACTTCCAGCGGCCCGACGGGTCGCAGCAGCGTGGGCCAGTGACTATCGTCTATGTCCAGCAGGGTGATGAATACAGCATCGCCCACATGAATTTTTCGAACTATAGAGATGAAAAAGAACAAACCTGAGGGAGCAGTAATGAATCATTCATGACTCTCTATGTCCCTAAAAAGATCATAACAACAGAAGGAGGAGTTCCTATGAAGACCACAAGACAAGAATTGAATGGGGTGCTGGCCGCTTTGGTGATTGTGTGCCTTGCGAGTGTTTTATTCGGCCAGACTGGAGAGATACGCCCCGTGACGCTGGGTCAGCCGATGCCCGAATTCACGCTTCCCAAGTATCAGGGGGGCGAGTTGACACTTTCCCAATTGAAGGGGAAGAATGTGATGATCCTCTTTCCCAGAGGACTGGCTGGGAAGGATCACTGGTGCCATATCTGCAATTATCAGTACGCCGAGCTTTTGGAACTCGAAGAAAAGGAGCACATTCGGAAGAAATACGACCTCGAAATCCTGTATGTATTGCCCTACGACAAAGAGACGGTGACCGCGTGGATCGACGCGTTCCCAGCGCAGCTCGCGGATTTGGAGAATTGGAAGAATCCGGGCGATGCAAGTCAACTGGACGACCGGGCAAAGCGACGGATGGATTTTGCCAAAGCATTCTTTCCCAAGCATTTTATGTTTGAAAAGGGGAAAGTGCCGACGCCGTTTCCAATACTCGTGGATGGAGACAGGACGGTTTCCAAGGGATTGGGGCTGTTCACCGAAGAGTGGAGCGGCAGCAAGATCGAACAGAACGTGTCGACGGTGTTTCTCCTGGATAAAGAAGGCATTGTCAGGTTCAAGTATTTCAGCCAGAGTACGACTGACAGGCCCGGTTTCGATTATCTCTTGAAATTCCTCGATCGGATGATTCTGAAAAAATGACGGTATAATGTTTCTCATCGAATAACTGAGCTTTGGCAAAATCCAATAACTTTGATTTCTTGAAGGGAAAATGGAACAAATCTCAAAATCGTTGGATCGAGCGAGGGGTGTCATTCCCGCATTCTCTAAGCGGGAATCTATGGGTGGGGAATCACCATTTAGTTATCCCCGCCCCCTGGATGCCTGATTAAAGATTTCCCGCCTGCCTCGGGCATGGCAGGCATGACACCTATCCAATCATTATAAAAGGAGATTTACTAAAGTCTAGTGAATAATTCAAAACTGTAAGGAGAACCCAATGAACCGATTCCGTTCGTTTTTTGCTGTCATTGTTTTTTTCTTACCCATCGTTGGATTTTCTCAGGCAGACAGCACGGTTATGCCCGGGCCTTCGTTCAAGGATGTTCTGAATCTGAAATCGGTGGGGAGTCCGCGGATTTCTCCAGACGGCAGGAGCATCGTGTATACCGAGCGGTCGGTGGACTGGGAGAAGAACGGGTACGATACGGAAATTTGGCTCGCGCGGGACGGGGAAGAGCTGTTCCAGCTGACCCGAACGAAGGATGGCAGCAGCACGTCTCCGGCCTGGTCGCCGGACGGCAAGTGGATCTCGTTCCTGTCCAGCAGAGATAAGGGCACACAGATCTATCTCATTCGGACCGCCGGCGGCGAAGCCGTCAAGCTGACCGATCAGAAGGAGGGTGTGAATTCGTACCGGTGGTCGCCGGACGGCAGACAGATCGTGTTCACATCGACCGATTCGCTGGACAAGGATATGGAAGACCGGAAAAAGCTGTACGGTGAGTTTGAGGTCGATGACGCTGAATACCGGATGTCTCATCTCTGGCTGATGGATGTCGATCCGGATGGCGAGCCCGAGGCGAAACGCCTGACATCGGGAATGGACTTCACAGTCGGCAATTTCGACTGGTCGCCGGATGGGAAGAAGATTGCGTTCGACCATCGGCCCGATCCGCTCATCCAATCGTGGGGTGACACCGACATTTCCATCCTTGATGTCGAAACGGGCGCGATCACTCCGCTCGTTTCTCAAGAAGGACCGGACAGCGATCCCGAGTGGTCTCCGGACGGCCGATGGATTCTTTTCGACACGGCCATGAAAGAAAAATTCTATTACTATAAAAATTCGGAACTGGCGAAAATTCCTTCTGATGGCGGGGACTTCACCCTTCTCACAGAAGCATTCGACGAGAATCCGAGCGCAGTTAGATGGACGGAAAAAGGGATCTACTTCATGGCGAGTCAGAAAACGTTCCGTTATCTGTATCTGCTCGACCCAGTGAACGGATCGATCAAAAAGATCGCGGACACGCCGGAGAATTTGAATTCAGTCGATTTTGCGGATGACGGCCGGACGGCGACGATTCTTGCCTACGACAGGACGACGCTGCCGGAAGTTTACCGCGCTTCCCTTGATTCATACCATCCTTCGAAAGTGACGAAGATGACGGACCAGGTGAAGGACTGGCCGCTCGGGACGAGGGAAGTCGTCGCATGGAAAAGCAGGGACGGCGCTGAGATCGAAGGCATCCTGTGGAAACCGGAAGGATACGATCCGACCCGCAGGTATCCTCTTTTCGTGATCATTCACGGAGGACCGACGAGCACATCACGTCCGCTCCCGGTATCCTCTTATGTCTATCCGAGCTTGCAGTGGCTGGCGAAGGGCGCGCTCATCCTGGAACCGAATTATCGAGGGTCGGCCGGGTACGGCGAAAAATTCAGGATGCTTAATGTCCGGAATTTGGGCGTGGGAGACGCGTGGGACGTGGAATCCGGCGTAGATGATCTCATCAGAAAAGGAATGGCGCATCCGGACAGCATCGGGGCGATGGGCTGGAGCCAGGGCGGCTACATCTCCGCGTTCCTGACGACGAATTCGACGAAGTTCAAGGCGATCTCGGTGGGCGCGGGCATCTCGAACTGGGTGACGTACTACGTGAACACGGACATCCATCCTTTCACGCGTCAATACCTGAAGGCCACGCCCTGGGATGACATGGGAGTGTACCTAAAAACGTCGCCTATGACGAACATCAAGAAGGCGAGGACGCCGACGCTCATCCAGCACGGGGAATTCGACCGGCGCGTCCCAATCCCGAATGCGTACGAACTCCTGCAGGGACTTCGGGATATGGACATCGAATCGAAGCTGATCGTGTACAAGGGATTCGGTCACGGCATATCGAAGCCCAAAGAACAGCTGGCTGCAACGTGGCATAACTGGCAGTGGTTCGCCAAGTATATATGGGGTGAAGAGGTTCAAGTCCCGTTGAAGGAGTGAAATAAGGACATCATCGAGGAGTTGAGGAATCATCTTAACTATCGTCCGAAATTGTTCGGAGGAGTGTAAACCATGAGATCGATAAATCAGTTGCGGCGCCGGACTGCCGGAGCCTGTCTTCTTATGATCATGGGTTGGCATCACAGTCGACTCTCAGCAGGTTATCAAGACAGTGATGTGGATGGAGGCCGCTATGCTGTCTCGCAGGATAAAAACCGGGATGCGTACGCGCCTACGTGGGAGTCTCTGGATTCCCGTCCGATTCCTCAGTGGTTTTTAGATGCAAAATTCGGAATCTTCATCCACTGGGGCGTTTACTCCGTGCCGGCGTGGATCCGCGTGCGGGAGGGCAAGTATGTATCGTACGCGGAGTGGTACGAGGCGCGTGTGATGGGCGAGTTGAAGGGCGATGAGGATTTTCACGAGAAGCAGTACGGGAGGGATTTCGAGTACCGCGATTTCGCCCCGATGTTCAAGGCTGAGCTGTTCGACCCGGACTTCTGGGCCGGGATGTTCGCCGAATCGGGAGCGAAATACGTCGTCCTGACGAGCAAGCATCACGACGGCTTCTGCCTCTGGCCGACGAAGAGCGCGTACAAGAAGGGCTGGAACAGCGGGGACATCGGGCCGATGCGGGATCTGGTGGGCGATCTGACGGAAGCCGTCCGGAAGAAGGGTTTGAGGATGGGGCTGTACTATTCACTCATCGAATGGGAGACGAGCCGGACGCATCGGACGCCGTCCGGGCGGTATATCTCGAAGGAGATGATGGACAAGTACGGCATCCCCGCGGACCGGTATGTGGAGGATCACATCCTGCCGCAGCTTAAAGAATTGGTCGTGAATTATCAGCCTGCCGTCATTTTTTCGGATGCCGGAGAATGGGACGAGGACGAGGATTACTGGAAGACGAAGGAATTCCTGGCCTGGCTGTACAACGAAGCGCCCAATAAAGATGAAGTCGTGGTGAACGACCGGTGGTGCAAGGGCATGCCCGGGAAACACGGCGACTACTACTCGAGCGAATACGAGGACACGGACGCCGTGGGCACGTCTCACGCGTGGGAGGAGAGCCGGGGCATGGGCCGGTCGTACGGTTTCAACCGCGCGGAGAACATCAACCATTACAGCACGTCGAAGGAATTGATTCACGAATTGATCGACATTGTCAGCCGCGGCGGAAATTTGCTCCTGAACGTCGGACCGACTGCGGACGGACGCATCCCAGTCATCATGCAGGAACGGCTGCGCGAGATCGGCGCCTGGCTGAGGGTCAACGGTGAAGCCATTTACGGGACAGGGGCATGGAAAAAATCGTCGGGCAAAGCCGCGGAGGATGCAAAAGAGAAACCGACGGTATTTTACACGAGGAAAGGGAGGGACCTGTACGTCCTCTGTACGGAGTGGCCGGAGGGTTCGCTGCGTGTATCGGGCCTTGAGAACGGAGAAGGCGTTCATGTCTCTTTTTTAGGGTACGAGAAGCCCATTGTTTGGACTTTCATCGGAAACCAAGTCGTGATCTCACCGCCGTTGATGTCGCCCTCGGAGATGCCCTCGCTCGATGCGTTCGTGTTCAAGATTGCTGGTGCACTTAAAGACGGAACGGACTGAACACGCGGAGACTTCTCTCTGTATTATGAGGTCATCCTGAAGCCTGTTCCGATTCATCGGGATAGAGCCTGCCCTGAGCAAAACGAAGGGAAGGATTTGGGGTCGGGTCATCGATTTTGAAATGGGCTTGCGTTTGAATGAATGATACACGCCTGACAGAGACAGACAAAACAGGATTGGTCAGAAGACTGGGTCTTTTCGATTCGACGATGATGATGGTGGGCATTGTCGTCGGATCGGGTATTTTCTTGACAACGGGGATCATGGCCAAGTCGATCCCCTCGGCAGGGCTGATTTTGCTGGCCTGGGGTGTGGGAGGATTTCTTACGCTGGCCGGAGCGCTGACGTTTGCAGAATTGGGCGCGGCTATGCCGGAGGCGGGAGGTCAGTACGTCTACCTTCGTGAAGCCTACGGCCATCTGGCAGGATTTCTGTTCGGATGGATACTCTTCCTGGTTTCCATGGGCGGATCGATCGCAGCTCTGGCCGTAGGTTTTGCTGAGTACTTCGGTTATTTTTTTCCTTCGTTATCAACGCAACACATCCTATTGAGCGTCAAGTTCAGCCAGAGCATCCACTATACCTTGTCCGCGGGACAATTGGTCGCAGTCGCTGTCATCGTCCTATTATCGATGATTAACGTCGTCGGTGTCGGGTTGGGGAAGACAGTGCAGAATATCATCACGGCGATCAAGATAGGGACGATCGTCCTGTTCGTCTTCTTCGGGCTGACTTTGGGCAAGGGGATCTCATTCGATTTTCGTTCATTTTCAACAGCTTCAGGGTTGAGCCTGGGGCAGATCATCGTTGGATTCGGTGTAGCCCTCGTGGCGGTCTCTTGGGCGTTTGACGGGTGGCACAACATCAACTACGTGGCGGGGGAGATCAAGAATCCGAGGCGAAACCTTCCGGTAGCTCTCATCTTGGGAACGTTCATTATTACGGGACTGTACGTGTTGGTGAACATTGTTTATTTGGCGGCAGTTCCGATTTCTGAGATGTCCGGCGTGGTTCGGATCGCAGAGAAGACAGCGACCTCTCTTTTCGGGAGCACGACTGCGGGTCTTGTATCCGCTGCCGTGCTCGTGTCGACGTTCGGCGCCCTGAACGGAGCGATTTTCGTAGCCCCTCGGGTGTATTACGCGATGGCGAGGGATCGGCTCTTTTTTCGGCGTGTGGGCAGGATTCATCCGCGCTTCAGGACGCCGGCGTTTGCCATTCTTCTCCAGGCGATCTGGGCTTCTCTGCTTGCGCTGACTGGGACGTACGAGCAGTTGTTCACGTACGTCATTTTCATCACGTTCATCTTCTGGATTGCTGGGACGGCCTCGGTGTTTCAGCTTCGGAGGAAAGCTCCGGATCTTCCGAGGCCGTACAGGACGTGGGGCTATCCGGCAATGCCGATGGTTTTTATCATAGCGTCTGTCGGCATTCTCATCAATACCATGATTGAAAAGCCAGTCGAGTCGCTTGCCGGTGTCGGACTCATGGTCATCGGTGTTCCGGTTTATCATTATTGGAAGAGAAAAACGTTGTGAAAGAGGATAATCCTCAGGCCTACCGGTCTTTTATCCGGTGTTTCTATCTCTACCGGTTCTTCACGGATTTTGTCTTCGTCTATGCCGTATACATCATTCTGTTCAAACGGAACGGCCTTTCGGTCTTGGAAATCTCACTTCTGCTGGCGTTGTGGTGTGCCTTTGTCGTCGTGTTTGAAGTGCCGACGGGCGCTTTGGCTGATAGATGGAATCGAGTGTCTATGCTGCGTTTGGGTCTACTTTCAAAAGCCGTCGGTTTTGGAATCTGGTTTTTCGCGGACCGATTCTGGCTTTTCGCGCTAGGCTTCCTGTTCTGGGGGATTCAGGAGACATTCAGCTCCGGAACATTGGAAGCTATTCTCTACGATACGCTTAAGGATTCTGGCAAGGAAGAAGATTACATTAAAATAGCGGGGCGGGGTCATTTCTATGCGAGAATAGGTATTGCTGTATCCGTCTTTTTCGGTGGAATCATTGCTTCTTGGAGTTGCGATCTTGTAATCATTCTTTCCAGTGTCTCGATGATTGCGGCAATTCTTCCCACGCTGTTTTTTAGGGATGTTCGAGTCGGGGATCGACCCACTCGAAAAAACAATTATATTGCGATCATTCGAGAAGCATTCAGGATTTCGGTCCGGAATCGGATGATTCTGAGATTGTTCTGCTATACGGCTGTTGTCGTCGCTGTGATCGGCATATTGGATGAATACGAGCAGCTCTACTTAGACTGGGTGCGTCTACCTATTGCTCTGTTCTGTGCGCTGATCGTCGTGCGGATGGGATTCGAAGCCGTCGGGAGCCGGTTTGCACATATTTTTCAACGACGTTTCTTAGGAATGAATAACATCTATCTTCTGGGGATCGCTGGCGGAATTCTCTTGTTATTATCCACCTGCACAAGGTCGAGATTCATGCTGCCTATCTTTGCTTCTGTGTTTTTGTTCGGTTCTATGGGAGAGGTGCTCGTAGAGGGCGGGTTACAGGAACAGATCCGTTCGGATCAGCGGGCAACGATCATGTCGATGAATTCGTTACTTCTCGCTTTATCTGCCATTCTGTTGAGTGTAGGATTTGGTGTTCTATCGAAGTTTGGAAACCTGACGTGGGGATTTCGGTTTTTTGCATTTTTGATGATCGTCTATTCTACGGTCTCGCTCATTTTTCAGAGGAAGGCATAGCGCCGAAAGCCCATTTTCATGAAATACGATGGTATACCCTGATCATTTATTCCATGCATCATAAGCGTAGATTTGACTCGCAATACAATAGATGAAATTGAATCATAAAAAGGATACTTTGTCATAGGAGTGAGTCCATGCTAAGGAACGAAGGAGACCGGTTAAGACGGGTGGTCGTCTGTACTCCGCGCAGTGAGTATTTCAACGTGAGCGATCTGAAAGCCCAGAATATAAACGAGGTGGCGGACACGGATGCGACGATCCGGCAGCACGACACTCTCAAGTCGACGATGGAAGCGTTCTGCTGCGAGGTCGTGGATGTGCCTGAACTGTCCGGTCATCCCAACTCGGTGTTTACGCGGGATGTGTCGCTGGTCACTCCACGAGGATACATCAAGCTTCGGATGGGGCTGGAGGCTAGGCGGGGTGAGGAGACGTGGATGGCGGATGTCCTAGAATCGCTGGATATTCCTTTTGTGGGGGAGATCGCGCTGCCCGGGACGGTGGAAGGAGGTGATGTCATCCTGGCCGGTACAGTGGCTTTCGTTGGCCAGTCGAGCAGGACGAACGAGGAGGGCATCCGGCAGTTGTCCGCGTTGCTGACGGATATGGGATACGAAGTCCGTACCGTGCCTGTGAAGAGGAATTTCCTCCACATCGGAGGCGTGATGAGCGCTGTCGGGCCGGAACGCATCGTGTGCTGCCGCGAGGATTTCCCAGAGGGATTTTTCCGAGGATTTGATACCGTCGATGTTCCGTGGGACGGTCCTTCGAGCGGGAATGTGATTTGCCTGGCAGAGAATGAGGTCATCGCCAATCCTGCTGAGAACATGGAGACGATTCGCATGCTTGAGGCCAACGGTGTGAACGTCCATGCCGTGGATCTGTCCGAATTCCGCAAAGGAGCCGGCGGCCCGACATGTCTGATCCTGCCCGTAAATCGTTATTGATTCTCGAAAATTTATCTTCTTTAGGGAACCTAAAATGACCGAGCAGATACCATCATCCAATGAGTTGATCGCGTATTATGAACGGTTTCAGGAGAGTAAACGCCTGTTCGAGGGCGTGGGGAAGCTCGAATTTGAACGAACAAAAGATCTCCTGAAACGCTTTTTGCCTCAGCCTCCTGCAGTCATTTTAGATGTAGGTGGAGGCTCCGGTGTCTATTCCTGTCTGCTCGCACGTCAGGGATACGAAGTGCATCTCGTCGATCCGGTTCCGGTGCACGTGGAGCAGGCTATAAACGCTTCGCAGGAGCAGCCGGACTTTCCGGTCAAGAGCTGTACTGTGGGGGATGCCCGGAAGCTGAGTTTTCCTGATTCCTTCGCGGATGCGGTTCTTTTTTCGGGCCGATGTACCATCTGACAGAGAAAGAGGATCGGTTAACTGCTCTGGACGAAGCTCATCGCGTCCTCATGAAAGGAGGATTTCTGCTCGCCGTCATCATTTCTCGTTTTGCATCGGCTTTAGACGGATTGTTTGAGGGATTCTTGGATGATCCCCAATTCGCCCGCATCGTGGAACGTGATCTTATCGACGGGCAGCACCGGAATCCGAGGGACAATCTATTCTACTGGATGACGGCTTATTTTCATCGTCCCGAGGAGCTGAAAACAGAGGTCGAGGAAGCCGGCCTCCGACACGAGATGACTTTGGCCATCGACGGTCCTGGATGGCTGCTCCAGAATTTCGAGGGTCATTGGAATGATGAGGGAAGACGTGCGCGGCTTTTGGATGTCATTCGAAAGACGGAAAATGAGCCTTCGATGTTGGGCGTGAGCGCACACGTTATGGGAGTCGCCCGAAAGAATTCGTAAATAGGGGTGCTCATTCCAAGCTGCCGACCGCTTTCTCCACTTCTTCCAAAATCTCACACGATTTAACGAGTTCCTTCATCCGCGTATGGTCGGGGTAGAGGGGGCGATCCTCGTCCAAATGGTCCACGTATTTCCGGATGACGTTCCTGGCGGTCTGGACTCCTTCTCCCGGAGTAAATTCGCGGAAGTCGAGAGCCTGGGCCGCGGCCATGAATTCGATGCCGAGGATGCCGTAGGCGTTGTCTAAAATCTGTCCGTTTTTAATGGCCGTGTTCATGCCCATAGAGACAAAATCCTCCTGGTCTGCGGCCGCGGGGATGGACATTATGGAGGCCGGAGCGGACAGGATGCGCTGTTCGACGATGAGTGTGTCGGCCGTGTACTGGCTGAGCATCATGCCGGAGAATATACCGGCTCCCTTCGTCAGGAAGGCAGGGAGGCCGACGCTCAGGGCCGGGTTCGTCAAGCGGTTGAGCCGCCTTTCCGAGAGGACGCAGACCATCGTCACGGCGGCGCCGACGCTGTCCATGGGGAGTGAGATGGGCGATCCCTGGAAATTCGCTCCGGTCAGGGTGAGGTTGTCCTCTACGAGGAAAATGGGATTGTCGCCCACGCCGTTGAGTTCAATCTCGACCTGTTTCTTCGCATGGGCGACTGCGTCGTGGGCCGCTCCGATGACCTGGGGCGTAGACCGCATGGAGTAGGCGTCCTGAACTTTCTTCTTCATCTTGCCGGAGAGGAGGTCGCTCCCTTCGATGCATTTCATCAGGGCTTTGGCGGACCGGACGGCTCCAGGGAAGCCGCGGGCTTCGTGGATTCGGACATCATACGGCTTGAGATTTGCGAGGAGGGCTTCGAGCGTCATGGCGCAGGCGATCTCGGCCTGCTTGAGCCATCGGTTGATGTCATACACCTGGATGGCGCTCATGGCGGTGAGAAGATTCGAGCCGTTGATGGTGGCGAGTCCGTCTCTCGCTTTCAATCCCGGGATAGGGATGCCGGCGCGTTTCATGGCAATGTCTCCGGGCAGGCGTTCTCCTTTGTAATAGGCCTCGCCCTCGCCCATGAGGAGAAGGGCGATCTGAGACATGGGTGCCAGGTCTCCGCATGCGCCCACAGATCCTTTCTGGCAGACGACGGGCGTCACGCTCTTGTTGAGCATGTCAACCAATGTCATTGTGATTTCAGGACGGCAGCCGGACCGTCCTTTCGCATGGACGTTGATCCGACCCGCCATCGCCCCTCGGACGTATTCGATGGGCGCCGGGTCGCCGATGCCTGCTGCATGATTGTAGATGAGATACTTCTGGAATTGTTTTACCTGTTCGTCCGTCAGGACGACTTCGGAGAACTCGCCGATGCCCGTGTTCACTCCGTACATGATTTCCCGCGCTTCGATCTTTTTCTCCAGCATGGCGCGGCATTTTTTAATCCGTTCCAAGGCCTCCGGATGAAGCTCCACTTTTTCGTTGTGTCGTGCGATGCGCACTTGTTTTTCAACCGTCAATCCGGTGCCAGTAATCACGATGGTCATTTTCACACTCCTCTATTCAAACGCATGGCAGCTTATTCTGATTCGGGTATAGATTATAAACTTTTAAGAAAAAACACAAGCGAATTTTTTAACAGAGTGAAATGGATTCTGTTTGACTTTTGATGGGGGAATGGTTATTTTTCATTGAGTGTTTTGATTATCAAACTCCATGCCCAATATTATCTGGGAATGTTTCTGGCTGAAGAGACAAGCCAAACAGTGATAGTAAAATATTTTTAATGTGAAATAAGAACGATGAAACTAATATATGATTCTAAACACAACGTCGCTTACATGAGGCTGCACGAGAAGAAGGCGCAAGTTGATACAATCCGAGTGAGCGATGAATTAAACGTAGACATTTCGCCGGATGGAACCGTGTACGGCATCGAACTGTTGAACGCGAACGCGCAGCTGGGAGCGGAGGACAACGGGAATCTGGTTGTGGTCAATGAAGCGTTGGGTCAACGACAGGAATTGCCGTTAGCTGTACGCGAAGAACCGGCAAAATACAAGGCGAGGAGGAAACGTCAGACATAACTGGTAACGGCAGTATCAGCTATTATTAAGGGAAGAGCCGATACACTGCAAATTCCGAATAAATTCAAATCCAAGAGCTGATTGATGATGATCGAGACATATATCAAAAAAATAGCTTTAGTCACAAAACGGGGCGATGCTCGTGAGGAGTCTTATTATCCTGCTCTTGCGGAACTTCTTGAACATTTCTCAGAATCCGAGAGGCAAAAGAAAGTTCATGTAACGGTACTACCGAAAAAGACCGAAGCTGGTAATCCAGACTTCCGAGTTTGGGATGGGAAGTATTCTCAGGTCGGTTATGTCGAAGCGAAACCACCGCAGGCCAATCTTGATGACATTGAAACTTCAGATCAACTCAAGCGCTACATCTCAACATTTCCAAACCTTATCCTGACAAACTTCTACGAGTTCCGTCTTTATCGTAACGGCCAACGTGTCGATAATGTCTTACTTGCCCGACCATACATTCCAACAAAGCTCAAGATGATTCCACCCGCCGAGCATATACCGGAATTCTTGGCACTGCTGGAAAAATTCTTTCAGTTTTCTCTCCCTGCGAAGTTTACAGCTGAGAGCCTCGCCAGAGAACTCGCAACTCGAACCCGATTCCTGAGAGACCAAGTGATCAAAGAAGAGCTCCGAGAGGCATCCAGTGTAGGAGCAAAGAAGATACTCGGATTCTACGAGGCTTTTCAGACACATCTCATTGCCAATCTCAAACCCGATGAGTTTGCCGACCTGTACGCCCAGACAATCACCTACGGCCTGTTCTCCGCACGAACCCGTGCGAGTGGGACTTTCAACCGCAAGCTTGCGTATGATCTGATTCCGAAAACCATCGGCATTCTTAGAGACATTTTCCATTTCATTTCGTTCGATCCGCCTGAACAACTCCAGGTATCGGTCGATGATATTGCAGAAGTTCTCGCCGTGGCTGATGTCAAGAGTATCCTTCATCAGTATTTCAGGGATGGCAAAGGCAGCGATCCGATATTCCACTTCTATGAAACCTTTCTTGCCGAATACAATCCACAAGAACGAGAGAGGCGAGGCGTTTACTATACACCTGAGGCGGTTGTTTCCTACATCGTTCGTTCT
>JBDRSZ010000354.1:0-2986 GCA_043824415.1 bacterium
TCCAGAGGGCGAGTGGGGAGAGTTTCTCAGGAAGACGATTACAATGACGACGAAATGATATTATTGACTGGACTTTATAAAATTTCCTTTTTATAATCATAGGAATGGTGTCATGCCTGCCATGCCCGAGGCAGGCATGAAATTTATAATCAGGCATCCAGGGGGAGGGGACAATAAAATAAGGATTCCCCACCCATAGATTCCCGCTCAAAATACTGCGGGAATGACTCTCCCCCCCAACTTGATTTAACAATTTTTGGATATGTTCCATTGTACCTTTAAAGAATCCAATTTTTAGAAATTTGCAAAAGTCCAGTTATTGATAATCTTCAGCCATTTTCTGTATTTTCTGGATAATCTCATTCTCCCTCATGACAAAAATAGTATTGCCAATTCTTTTGACAATATGATAATTGTTAAATGGGCTGTAACTTTGGATTAAGAGACGTCGGATGGATTTTATTAGACAGTGTGGTTGAGATATATTTATGCCAGTAGTCAAAAATTTAATTATATCGATCACCGAACATCGTACTTCAGGAATGCCACGAACGTACCCGCCAATGCGATCACGCTGTAGAGTATGAGCAGTCCAAGATCGATGGATGTCTGGGATAGCGTCTCGAAGAACGTTTGAACGGGCTGCTGGAAACGGGGCATGTCAGAGAGGTCCAACCTGACATCTTTGCCGAGGTCGAAGGAGAAGCCGGTTTCTGAGTCTACAGTAATCCGAATGCCATCCGATCCTCCGCCTGACTCTTTGTGCTTTTTGTCGGTGTATGCTACGAAATTATCGTGATAGTCTTCCATGGCCTGCTGGTATCGCATCTTTACTCCTATGTCGGTTCCGGCCAAATCCATTGCTGCCAACTGGTAGGATGAAGCTGGGGAGAAACGCGAAAGCGTGAAGGCAAGGCGTTCCTGCTCGGCCTTACGATTCTGCAGGTCTTCCATTAATTTTCGGGACATATTTTGAATCTCCGCCTGCATGTCTTTGCGAGTTGCGTCTTCCTGTTCCATCCATTCCCAGAGATGGGTGTCGCGGTACGCTTCCCTCTCTTCTCTCGACATCCCTTCCATCTCGCGATTTCGCTCCTGCCACGTATCCTCCAGGTCTTTGATGTATTTTTCCCATCGTTCCTTCGAATATGCGTCGACCCGGCCGTCGATTTCGGCGGAGGAAGGTACGGGCATGATCTTCCCGGCAGCCATCACGCTGAATCGGGGTATAATCAATACGAACGACACCCACACGATCAACAGCAGGAGGAATGAAACGGCGGATCGCTTTGTCATGGCGGAGACCATCAAGCCGAGTACGATAAAGAAAGTGAAGTAGAGGAACGAGACCGTCACATAGGCCGTCAACTTGGTCCAGTGATCGCCTGTAAGGGGGATTCGAAATACGATGACGAGCAGGAAGCTCATGAGGATGGGAATGGTCAACGGGATGACCAGACCCACCCATGATCCTATGAATTTGGCAACGATGTACTGAATCTTCGGGATGGGATTGGCGAATGTGAGTTTTAGCGTACCCATTTCCCGTTCACCGTTAATGGCATCGTATGTGAAGAGAATTGCGAAAAGCGAGAGTACGATCTGGACGATGAACGTCAGGTCGATGAAGCGAAAGACTGCGAAAATGGGATCGTCAGAATAGATGCTGTGTTCGAGTTTGACAGGCTCGTCCGATCGAATGAGAGAGAATCGTCCGATGTCGTTCTGGATGCCCGATACGAAAATCTGCATCGGGTCTGGTTCTCTGAAGACACGCGTGCCGAGGGAACGGTAGGACGTCCTCTCCTGCATTTCCTGATCCGTCAGGCTGATTCCTGCTTCGTACTGATCTACTGTCGCGCGATAATTCTGGATGCCCACAAAGACGCTGAGCAGGATCAGGACCGAGCAGACCGAGAATGTGACGATGAATTTAGGACCGAACAGAATCGATTTTAATTCTTTTTCTACGAGTATCCGAAACATGTTGTTCCTCCGAAAAACATCCCCCTGTCCGCTTTCAGCGGACTTCCCCCTTTATGGGGAAAATTGAGGATTTGGTTATGATAATGCTTATCTATTCTTTGTCTTCTTACATAAAGTCTCAGGTACTTCAAAAATAAAAAATGAAATATCAAAATTTCATATCAAAATTCAAATATGGATTGCTTTTCCTTTCATTGTGAGTAACAAGACGCTATATAAGAGCGCTTCCAGTCATTTTCTCTTTTTGAATTTTCATCTGTCATTTTACATTTTGATATTTGATCTTTCAATTACACGCTATGCAATCCCAACGCTATTCAAATTAATTGTTCAATTTTATAATTTATGGCCACACCCCATCAGAATTTTATCTTACATCGTACCTCAGGAATCCGACGAAGGCTCCGGTGAAGAACACAAGGTTGAACAGGATGAGCAGGCCAAAATCTATCGCGGCGGAGTTCACGGATTCCGACAGAGGCAGAGACCGGTATCCAAACTGGGGCAGTTCGTTCGGATTGATGGGTTTTTCCTCCTCCTGGTCGTCGGATCTTCGGATGGAGATTAACATTTCACCAGGTCCGAGGACCATTCCTGTTTTCTCTTTCATGAATTCCGCATATGTTTTTTGATACCCGAGCGCCTCTTCGTGGAAGTGGTTTTTAAGTGTTAAGCTTGTCTCCGACAGATGGGTGGCTGCGGAGGAGAAAACAGTACTCGGAGATATTCTGGCCAGGTTGAGCGCGAGACGCTGCTGCTCGACCTGCCGGTTTCTACGCTCTTCGTCCAATCGGAAAGCGTATTCGTTGTTCTTCCGGTCGCGTTCGTCGCTGAGGTTCCGCATAAATTTATTGAATTCCTGCGCCATGGCCATAGGATCACTACTGCTGGGCTTAAATTGGGTGAGTTTGTTTCGATCCTCCTGCCATAATTGTGCTCGATACCGTCCTTTCTTGTAGGCCAGCTCGTCGATGGAAGGAACGGCGACAGCCCTGCCTGC
>JBDRSZ010000355.1:0-21510 GCA_043824415.1 bacterium
TGTCTCTCTCATCTTTGATTGGCTTATATTTCGTTAGGCCAATGTGTTTTCTTATACTATCTTTTATTGAATATACTAATTTTGGGTCCAGGCCAATTTTATGAGGAACAGTCAATTGGCTGATGATTTTTCCTTCTCGGATACCGATTTCGAGATAGATCTTAGCGTCGATTTTATCGATTGTCCTCTGGAGTACGGCGAGTCGATTCATATACGAATCCAATTCTTATTCATAATTGTCTGTTTGCTCAGATGAAAATCTTACTGAAAGAAAATATAATGGCAGGATCGCAAAAAATCAAGAAATATTCTTCGTGCCTCTGCGTATAAATATACTCAACACAAAGTGGTTTTCGGATTTTTATCGGAGACCTCACCTAAATCCTCTCCTTGAAAAAAGGAGAGGACCACATTGTGAAATCCGAAAACCACTTTGGTTCGACTATATCTACAAATTTGGACAATCCTGTCAGGGCTCAGAGCCCTGGCAGCAATATAAATCTCTTGAAATATCGATTTGATTTTTTCTTTCTGTTTTGCTATACTATCGTGTGATGGAAAAGGGCATTATTTTTGACATCAAGCGGTACGCCATCCACGACGGGCCGGGGATTCGGACGACTGTGTTTTTCAAGGGCTGTCCGATGCGGTGCCGGTGGTGCCACAACCCGGAGGGGATTTCGAAAGATCCGGAAGTCGTTTTCCGGCAGGAGCGGTGCAGACAGTGCGGGGATTGCGTATCGGTTTGTCCTGAGGATGCGATTGGGGATGATGGTGCCTTAAGAATGATCGACACAGCGAAATGCACGCTGTGCGGGAAGTGCATGGAGGTGTGCGGTGCAGGCGCTTTGGAGATCGTGGGCCGCGAAATGAGTGTCGCTGAGGTCATGGAGATCATCGAGAAGGATGTCATCTTCTACGACGAATCGGGCGGGGGCGTCACGTTCTCTGGGGGCGAGCCTTTATTCCAGGTTGCGTTTCTGCGCGAGCTGCTCAGAGCGTGCCGTGACCACTCTGTACATACGACTGTGGACACTTCCGGCTACTGTTCGTTCGCATCCTTTGAGTCGATTGCAGAATGGGTGGATTTGTTCCTGTTCGATCTGAAGGTGATGGATGATCGCATCCACGAAGCGTATACGGGCGTGTCGAATCGGACGATTTTAGAAAACCTGAAGAGGTTGTCTGCGAAAGGGAAATCCATCGTCATTCGAATTCCAGTCGTGGGCGGTGTCAACGATGAAGAGGGAGCGATGGAGAATACCGCCCGATTTCTTCAATCTTTACGAAATCTTATTCGTGTCGATCTTCTGCCGTATCACAGGTTCGGCGTGTCGAAATTCAACCGACTGCATACGCCGGATTTTTTCATCGAGAATTTTCCTGAAGTGGATGCACGGATTGAAAACGCGAGAAAGGTCTTCGTTAAATTTGGATTTGACGTGAAAGTGGGAGGGTAGTTCTTTGAACGACAGAATTAAAAAACTTCGCGAACAGAGCATCGAAGCGGTTCCGACGATCACGCCGGAGAGGGCGTTTCTGGTGACGGAGTTCACCAAGAGCGATGCTGCGAAGAATGCGTCCCCTCCGATGCGAAGGGCTCTGGCTTTTCGTTATATCATGGAACGGAAAGCTGTCTGCATGAATTCGGGCGAACTCATCGTGGGCGAGAGAGGGCCCGGACCCAAGATGGTGCCGACGTGTCCCGAATTGACGACACACAGCATACAGGATTTGGAAATTCTCGATTCGAGGAAGAAGATACCGTTCAAGGTGAGCGACGAGACGATGCGGATATACGGGGATGTCATCATCCCGTTTTGGAGGGGGCGGACGATCCGTGAGAAGATTTTCGCGCAGATGTCGAAAGAATGGAAGGCTGCGTTCGAAGCCGGCGTTTTCACGGAGTTCATGGAACAGCGCGCGCCCGGGCACACCGTACTGGACGATAAGATCTACCATAAGGGTATGCTCGATTTCAAGAAGGATATCAAGCGGACCATCACGGACCTTGATTTTTTGAACGATCCGGATGCATACGATAAACGGGAAGAGTTGAACGCGATGGCCGTCGCAGCCGACGCAATCGTCGTTTTTGCGAGACGCCATGCGGAGCAGGCTCTCCGGCTCGCAGAGGAAGAGAAGAATCCCAAAAGGAAGAAGGAACTGGAACGCATCCACGATGTCTGTCTTCATGTTCCTGCCCATGCGCCGCGGGATTTCTGGGAGGCGCTTCAGGCGTACTGGTTCGTCCATTTAGGCGTGATCACGGAACTCAATCCCTGGGATGCGTTCAACCCGGGCAAGCTGGATCAGCATCTGTATCCGTTCTACAAGAAAGGTCTGGAAGACGGAAGCCTGACAGAGGAAGGAGCGAAGGAACTGCTCCAGGCGTTCTGGATCAAGTTCAACAATCAGCCCGCACCGCCCAAGGTCGGCGTGACGGCTGAGGAGAGCGCCACGTACACGGATTTTGTGCAGATCAACATCGGGGGCGTGAAGCCCGACGGGTCGGATGGCGTGAATGACGTGTCATACCTGCTATTGGACGTGATCGACGAGATGCGGCTCATCCAGCCGAATCCTTCGGTGCAAATCAGCAAGAAGACGCCGGACAGGTTTCTGAAGAAAGCGTTGGGAGTCGTGAGGCACGGGTTCGGACAGCCGGCCATATTCAATACGGATGCCATCGTGCAGGAACTCGTCCGGCAGGGCAAGTCGGTCGTGGATGCGCGGAACGGCGGGACGAGCGGCTGTGTGGAGACGGGCGCCTTCGGTAAGGAGAACTACAACCTGACCGGCTATTTCAACATGACGAAGGTGCTGGAGATCACGATGCACGACGGGATCGATCCGAGGACGGGAAAGAAGATCGGCATCCGGACGGGAGACCCACGAGAATTCGGCACGTTCGATAGGTTCTTCGATGCGTTCGCAAAACAGATGGCGCATTTCATCGACATCAAAGTGAAGGGCAACAACGTCATCGAAAGGATCTATGCCAACGACATGCCCGTCCCGTTTCTGTCTCTGCTGATTGACGATTGCATTCAGAAAGGAAAAGACTACCACGACGGCGGCGCTCGGTACAATACGTCGTACATTCAGGGAGTGGGTCTCGGCACGATGTCGGATTGTATGGCGGCCGTCAAATACCATGTGTACGGTCGGAAAACGCTGTCCATGGAAGATCTTATGAAGGCTTTGGAGAGCGACTTCGAGGGACACGGGAAGATCCAGGATCTCCTCCTGAATCGGACGCCCAAGTACGGGAACGACGACGATGATGCGGACGGGTTGATGCAGCGTGTTTTTGATGCGTATTACGATGCCGTGAACGGGAGGCCGAACACGAAGGGAGGCCATTATCGGATCAACCTTCTGCCGACGACGGTGCACGTCTACTTCGGGTCCGTCGTCGGGGCGACGCCGGACGGGAGGAAAGCGCGGCAGCCGCTGTCCGAGGGCGTATCTCCGGTCCAGGGGGCGGACCGGAAAGGCCCGACCGCGGTGATGAAATCCGTCGCAAAGATGGATCACATCCGGACGGGCGGAACGCTCCTGAATATGAAGTTCACTCCTCAGGTTCTGGAAGGAAATGATGGGCTGGACAAGTTCGCGCATCTCGTCCGAGCGTATTTCAAGCTGGACGGACATCACGTGCAGTTCAACGTCATTACGGCGACGACGCTGCGCGAGGCTCAGGAACATCCCGAAAAGCACAGGGATTTGATCGTGCGCGTGGCCGGGTACAGCGATTACTTCATCGACCTGGGGAGAGACTTGCAGGATGAGATCATCCGACGGACCGAGCATGTGGAGTTCTGAGGGATGTTTTTTTTCACCACGGAGGGACACAGAGTTTTTTAAATTTATAGAGGATCCGATTCTGAATAGGGTTCGACGTAAGTTCAAAGTGCGTGGCACCTGAGTTAGATTGACAGCTTTGAGAGGGTCAAATTCGTCCAAATATCTGAGCCGTGGATTACACGGAAGATAATATGATTAAAGAATTTTTCCGATTTCAAAAATACGATGAGATCGTTGGGAGATATTTCTCTTTTTTCTCGCCGATGACATGGACCTATATCGGGTTCTTTTTTCCGGTATTGGGATTTCTCTGCATGATGCGGGGGCGGGTTTGGCTGGGGATTGCTTTTTTCCTGTTGGGTGGTGTGCTGGATGAGATCGATGGAAAGGTCGCCCGATGGTCGGGTAGGACAACTTATATTGGCGGGTTTGCGGACGGTGTGGTCGACCGGTTTGCCGATTTTTTCCTCATCCTGAGCTTCTTCTTCATCGATTTTCCAGACTGTGGAATCGATGTTTCTATTCTACTCTTCACTCTTCTATTCGTCACACTGATGCCGCCGTTTATTGTGGCCTACGCCAATCATCGGAAGGCCGTGCCCGATCCGACGGAGAAGGTCATCTGGCGGCTGTCGTTCCGCATCGAGTATTATTTGGCCTTCATCCTCGTTTTGATCTTCAGTCAAATCAACACGACTATTGCTTTTTATCTACTCCTTTTTTCGCTGGTATTGAACGGCGCAACGGTCGTTCAATCGATCGTGATGGTGTTTATCAAAGCGAGGGAGTATCCTCAGGGACCTCAAATCTATTAAGTATGCTTCCCCGAAAATCACAACTTCAAAGAGACATGAGGAATTTGAAGGATAATACATCTATCGGATATGATACGCCTGCGATAGGAGTTTCTCGGACTCGGAAAGGTAGCCCAGCGCTTCGACGAGCTGGCGGTCTCTGAGCATCTGGACCTTATATCTTGCCTCGTCGCCCCAGATTTCCGCCGCGATGGATTGTTTCAGGAAGAATTGAATGTCCTTTTTATTGTCGATGAATTCTTTTGTGGTCATCTTAAATCCGAGTTCGCCCATGTATCTCAAGAATTGTTGGATTGTGTTCCCATCGGGGGTGTAGTTCCTCAGGAATTTGTTGAAATCTCCCCTGAGTTCGGGATGGTTCTTGACGTAGTCTTCTGCAAACGTAAAGAAAAGACGTTCGGATGAATTAACCATATTCAACATGACGGCGCTCACGGTGTCTCTCTCAGACGTGAGAAAGACATCGGGGGTGATGCCGCCTCCCCCATATACTTTTCTTCGCAAGATGAGTGTTCGATAGGAAGGACGGGAAGGATCTCTTTCCCATGCTCTTCTCAGGCTGTCGTTGTCAATCTCTTCGTAATACTCTTCGAGAGATTTTTCATCGTAGGGTCTCTGGATCAACCTGCCGCTGGGCGTGTAGTAGCGGGCTGTCGTCATGAGCAGGGCGGAGCCGTCGTTGAAGCGGTACTGGGTCTGGACCAGTCCCTTACCGAAGCTCGTTTCACCGAGGATGAGGGCGCGGTCCCAGTCTTGCATGGCTCCCGCGACGATTTCCGAAGCGGACGCAGAAATGCGGTTGATGAGGACGACGAAGGGCAGACCGGGCTCCGTGGCTCTGTCTGTGGAGAAGAACTCGCGAAAGGCCTCGCGTATACGACCCTGCGTGTAGACGATTCTTTTCCCTCGTGGTATAAATTTGTCGGCCACTTCGACGGCGGCTTCGAGGTATCCGCCTCCGTTGTACCTCAGGTCGAGAATGAGCTGCTTCATGCCCTGCGCTTTGAGGCTTTGAAGGTTTTTTTCGAGTTCATCTCCTGTCGTGGAGGAGAAGCGCACGATGCCGATGTAACCCACGTCGGGCTTGATCATAAAGGCGTAGGGGATGCTCTCCAGATGGACTTCGTCCCGAATAATCGCGAATGGCTTGGATTCGGGCCATCCGCTCCGTTCGATGGAGATTTCCACTTTTGTGCCTCTGGGCCCCATAAGTTTGAGGGGGACTTCATCCCGCTTCATCCCGATAGCGGCTTCCCCGTTGATAGCGACGATCCGGTCTCCCGGCCTGAGACCGACTTTCTCCGAGGGGCCTCCTGTAATGACCGACATGACGGTAATCTTGTCACGAACGATGTCGAACGTCACGCCGATGCCGGAATACCCTTCGTACCTTTCGCTCCACTGTTTGAAATAATCCGCGGCAAGGTAGGCTGTATGCGGGTCGAGGCCGGACACCATTCCTTTGATGGCATCGTCGAGGAGTTTTTCGGGGTCTTTTTCTTCTACGTAATCCCTGTTGATACGGTCGAAGATGGCACTGAAGAGTTTGATCTGTTCCAGGAGGGATTTATTCGAATTGTACATCCTGATGGATGCGGTTGAGAGGAAAAGGATGGGGACGATGATGAGAATCCCGATGAAGGTTTGTTTTCTGGTCTGCTTTTTCATGATGATGGTCTCTGCTACAAATTAAAATTCAAAATTCAAATATCAAAATGACAAATAAAAATGTAAAATGATCTATTAATTGCAGATATCTTTTTTTGAAATCTTTTTAAATTTTGATTTGTCATTTTCCCTGCCTGCGGCAGGCAGGCATTTTGATATTTGATCTTTACATTGCTCGTTATGAATTAATCAGACTAATATAAAGATTCCTTCGATGAATGTCAAGGCAGAGGTCGGATAGGATAAAAACAGCTTGATTTGGGAGGATTTTTTTTTAAATTGAAATATTCATGAGAGGATGAACGATGCCGCGGAAACTGATTTTATTTATTATCTTCATACCGCTTTTTCTGATATTCACTTCAACGGCGCGGGGGCAGTATTATTTTGGGAGGAATAAAATTCAATACAATCGATTTCAGTGGCAGATTCTAAGAACCAAACATTTCGATATTTACTTTTATCCGGAGATGGAGTCTCTGGCTGAGATCGGAGCCTATTTTGCCGAGGAAGGCTATCGGTTATTACAGGATAAATTTAACCACAACATTCTTCGAAGAATTCCTCTCGTGTTCTACTCCACTCATTTTCATTTCGAAGAAACGAACACACTTCCATACTTGATACCGCCCGGTGTCGGAGGATTTTTCGAGTATATGAAGGGAAGGGTCGTCGTTCCGAGCGACGGATCGCTCACGCGGTTTCGGAAGACGATCCGACATGAGCTTGTTCACGTGTTCGAACGGAGTTTGATTCAGCGGGTCCTGAAGGATCATCGTATTATACAGCCCCGAAGCGCGCCCCTTTGGTTCTCGGAGGGGCTGGCCGAGTACTGGTCGGATGAATGGAGCACGGATGCCGAAATGGTCATCCGGGACATGGTACTGAACAACACCATCGTGCCCATCGATCAGATGGCCTTGATTTACGGTACGTATTATATGTACAAAGAGGGTGAGTCCATACTCCGATATATTTCCGAAACGTACGGCGAAGAGAAAATCCTTCGCATTCTGTTGAACGTCTGGAAGGATGAGCAGTTCTCCGATGTGTTGAAGATGACGATCGGCAAGAGTACGAAAGAACTGAGCGAGGAATGGCTCTACCATTTGAAGAAAACGATGTATCCCCTGCTGGAGAAGAAAGACTCACCGAGGATGGTAACCACTCGGATTACGGACAGAGGATTCAACACCCTTCCGGCATTTTATCGTGACAGCACGGAAGCCAGAGTGGTTTTTATGGCGAATCGAGACGGATACTCGAGCATCTATATGAAACCGGTGGTCGCATATAAGGAAGCGAAACCAGAAATTCTGATCAAGGGAGAGCGTACCGCGGCGTTGGAATCTTTCCGCCTCCAGAATAACCGGATCGATGTGGATACGCAAGGGAGGCTGGTTTTTATCGCGAAGAGCGGCTCCCAGGATGTTCTGTATCTCTACAGCATTCCCGAGAGGAAATTTTTAAAGAAGTTCCATTTTCCTGATTTGGTTTCTCTTTCTTCGCCTGCCTGGTCCCCCGACGGGACCCGCATCGCGCTTTCCGGTCTGGACCGAGCCGGCTTGAGCGATTTATACCTGGTTGAAGTGAAGGATGGGTCTATCAGGCGGCTGACGAATGATTATTATGAGGACGGAGACCCGGATTGGTCGCCCGACGGACGCTGGGTGGTTTTCAGCTCGGACAGGACGGAGGTGGGGAATGCGGGGTATCAGAATCTATTCCTGTACGACTTAGAGCGACAGAGGATTCGATACCTTACTTTCGGGCCGTATCACGATGAGAATCCCGCCTGGTCGCCCGACGGCCGTTATATCGCTTTCGCATCGGACAGAGACGGGGTTCCCAATATATGGATTGTGGAACGGGGCGTAAGAGGGGGAGATGGAGAAAATCGTTTTGTCTATTCGTTGTATGAGAATAGTCCGGATATGGAGAAACCGGCTTCACTGAAGCAGTTGACACATTTTACGACGGCCGGATTTACACCATGCTGGACGGACAGCCTCGACCTGCTTTTTACGGCTTTCGAGAATATGAGTTTTCAGATTCGAGCGTTGTCAGAAGCGGACCTGCATCTCGAGGAAGTTCCTGGAGTTGAGCCGGATGCCCTTTCTAAGACAACTGAATTGTGGTCCTTTCCAAGAATCAGCGGGGATGTACAGAAGAGCAAGGTGAAATACAAGCGCAAATTCAGCCTTGATTTTGCCCAGAGCATGGTCATGCAGGATCCTATTTTTGGGACGAGCGGCGGCGGCCAGCTGGTCATATCGGATATGCTGGGGGATGAACAGTACTATTTCCTTCTGTACAATAACGCGACGACACGATCCGAATTCTGGGACGGTTTTAATTTTGCTCTATCGCGGACAGATCTCTCCAGAAGGGTGAATTACACGCTGGGTCTGTATCGGCTGGCCGGGCATTACTACAACCGGTATGAAGGCTATTTTTATGAAAATCGGTATGGAGGATACGGAACAGTCAGCTATCCGTTAAACATGTTTGAACGCATCGAGACTTCCGTCAATGTTCGGCATTCAGAAAAAGATCGGTATGCGGAGAGTGGTCGACGCCCCGCTTTTCTCGTCTCGAATTTCATCTCCTATACGAAGGACAATTCCCTCTGGGGTCCGACGGGCCCTCTGGACGGCGGACGATACAACATCACGTTGGGCAACACGATAGACGTCCGCCATTCAAACGTCAGTTTCACGACGGTGATGTTCGACCTTCGGAAGTATTTCCGTCTCAGCTACCGGGTGGCACATGCTGTCCGTGTGTGGGGGCAATTCAACCAGGGCAAGGAGCCTCTTCCGTTTGTGATGGGCGGATCCTGGGATCTTCGGGGATACAGACTCTGGTCTTTGTGGGGGACGAAGCTTTTTCTCGTGTCGAACGAACTTCGGTTTCCATTCCTCGATCAATTCTATTTGGGATTTCCTTTTATGGGCATCGGATTCAATTCCATTCGGGGCGCCCTTTTCGTTGATGCAGGGAATGCCTGGGATAATACGTTCGGAGATCTTAAAGGAAGTTTCGGGTTCGGAGTTCGTGTACGGCTGGGCGGGTATTTTGTCGTTCGGTTGGACATCGGCAAGAAGACGAATTTTAAGAATATATTCCCCAAGACTTTCACGCAGGTCTTTTTCGGCTGGGATTTTTAATGTAGAAATTTCATTTTTGCAGAAATGGAGATGTTTCAACGATAAGGACAAATCGCTCCGCTTTTTTCTTTTCCGAGACTGTTGAAAAATCTTTTCAACTCTTCAGCGAAGTCGAAGGCTCCAAGTTATTGATATTACAATCATGCTTCGACTCCGCTCAGCATGAAGTGTACTTTAAATACCGTTTTTTAACAATTTCTGCAAAGGGGATTTAGGTGGGTCTCCTCATGTATTTCCCCATGCCCCATTTGTGAAAAGGGGCTTTGATGTTCGAATTTTTTAAAATGAAAGATGCAAAGATTTTAAATATTTTGTTGATAAAATTTTTTATTCAATAGGACGATATGGAAGCATTCAAGTACAGGAAGGGCGAACTTTTTTGCGATGGCGTTTCTATCTCTCAAATCGCGAGGGAGGTAGGGACTCCTTGTTATGTTTATAGCCGGCAGCGGATGGAATCGAATCTTAACGCTGTGGAGGAAGCCCTGTCCGGCGTGAATCACCTTGTCTGCTATGCTTTGAAGGCCAACGGGAATCTGAATCTTCTGAAGATACTGGCGGATAGAGGATGCGGTGCGGACGTTGTCTCGGGAGGCGAGTTGCGCCTGGCTTTGAAGGCGGGCATTCCTTCGAATCGGATCGTTTTTGCAGGCGTTGGAAAGATGGATGCGGAGATCGAGGAAGCCATAAGTCGGCATATTCTGTCAATTCATGTCGAATCGTTCGAGGAGTTGGGGATCATCGACGGCATCGCACGAAAAATGGGCAAAGTTGCGAGCGTGGCCATTCGTGTCAACCCAGACATCGATGCTAAAACACATCCATACATTACGACGGGACTGAAAGAAAGCAAGTTTGGCATCGACATCACGAGAGCTCGGGAGGCTTTCCGACAGGCTGCTTCGATGGGCGGATTACGGATGGAAGGCATCCACTGTCACATCGGATCGATGGTTATGGATAAGGAGCCATACGTGGAGGCCGCTGCCTCGCTGGTTGGTCTACTGAAGGATCTGAAGCGAGCAGGAATCAGCCTTCGATATGCGGATATGGGTGGCGGGCTGGGCGTGGATTGTTCGCGGATCGTAGACGACGGCCTGCAATCGGGCGATGCCCGTCGCGCTCCGACGCCCAAAGCCCTTTTTACAGAGATTCTGCCATTCTTCGACGGCCTGGGCATAAAGATCCTGTTCGAGCCGGGGAGGTATCTCATCGCTGATGCGGCTGCTTTGATTGCGCGTGTGACGCTGACGAAAACGACGGGCCGTCACAAGTTCGTCGTTGTGGATGCGGGCATGAACGATTTTATGAGGACGTGTCTGTACAATGCGACCCATCAGATCGTTGCTGTGGAAGAAAATCGTACAGATGCAGAAAAGGTTTCCGTCGTTGGGCCTGTCTGCGAGTCCGGAGATTTTTTCTCTAAAGAACGGCTCCTGCCCCCTGTGGAACGGGGCAGTCTGTTGGCCGTCATGGCGACGGGTGCGTACGGATATGCCCTCTCTTCGAATTACAACGGACGGATGCGGCCCGCGGAAATTTTGGTGGAGGATGATTCATTTCGGGTGATCCGAAAGAGGGAGAGGATGGAGGATCTCTGGAGGGGAATCGTTTAAGGAATGAAAGGAGACGGAAGACCGGAGGCGGGAGACAGGAGACAGGAGACTGGAGACCGAAATACGAAACCCGAAGCCCGAAACACGAAATCCGAAACTCGAAACAAGAAGTCCAATGTTGGTATGCATTGGACAATATTCAATGTTTGACAGGATAGGAGGAAAGCATGGCTCGGAGTCCGTTTTTATTGGATAGAACACGCGCCGGCCTTTTGGTTATCGACATTCAGGAGAAGTTATTGGCTGTGATGGCTCAGCCGGAAATGGTGGTAGAAAATACTTTAAAGCTGATCAAGGGATTCCAGATGATGAACCTTCCCGTGTTTGTGACGGAGCAATACCCGGAAGGCATTGGGAAGACTGCGGCTTCCCTGAAAAAAGTGTTGAAGGGCGTCGAAATCCAGGATAAACTCACCTTCAGTTGTTGCGGGATTTCCGGGCTGACGCAATCACTCCGGATGAAGAAGATTGATCAGGTCGTCCTTTGCGGCATCGAAAGCCATGTCTGCGTTTTGCAGACGGCTCTGGATCTTATTTATCGAGATTTTTCAATCTTTGTTGTGCGTGATGCTGTCTCGTCGAGGAAGGTGACAGATATGGAGACGGCCCTGAGCCGATTGGCATCGCATGGAGTTGAATTGACGACGATGGAAATGGTGCTTTTCGAACTTTTGGAAAAGGCCGGTACGGATGCATTCAAGGAAGTCATGAAGCTGATTAAGTAAGAAAAATAAAGTCTTGGATTCTCATGTTCCTTCAAATAGTTGGATACTTATTATGAAAAGACTTGAAATTGATGATGGAATTGTGTAATTTCAAAATGCAATACTATCAATCTATAGCGATCGACTGGTTCAACTGGGAGGCAAAGGCGTATGAAACTGTATTCAGGGATGTTCTTCATCTTTCTGTTTTTAAGCGTCGAGTTGTTCGGTCAGACGGGAGATTTGTACGTTAAAGCAAAGAATGAGAACTTACGTGCTCAACCCAACGGCGATAAAATGGGTGAACTCGTGGGCGGTACGAAGGTCACCGTGCTGGAGAGGCAGCCGAATTGGGTGAAAGTCCAGATCACCGGATGGATATGGGAAAAATCGTTGACGGCGGATTTCACGGCGGTGGACGGTTATAAGGTGAGAGCAAGTCATATTCTGGTGAAGACAGAAGCGGAAGCTGTTGTTCTGTTGACGCAACTTAAAGGAGGAGCCAAGTTTGAGGAATTGGCACGTCAGCATTCCATCGATCGGGTAAGCGGGGAGAAAGGTGGAGATTTGGGGAAGTTCGGCCGCGGGGATCTGCGTCCTGAGATCGATCAAGTTCTTTTTCAGCTCAAGATTGGAGAAGTGAGCGGCGTTGTAAAAACCGATTTGGGGCATCACATTATCAAGCGGGTAGAATAGATTATCATCCATCATTTATCGGAGGTGAGGCATGAAAAAAATCATTGAGAGAGTAAAACAAATCGTATTCAAGCCGAGGGAGACTTGGGAAACGATCAGTACGGAAGAAGCGACAATTCCGGGGCTCCTCAAGGACTATCTACTCCTGCTGGCCGCCATACCGGCTTTGGCTTCCTTCCTCGGGAGATGGATCGTCGGCATCCGTATCCCGTTTTCTGGCGTGTATCGGTTTACGCTGGGAGCGTCTTTGGTCACTTCTATCGTTTCGTATCTCTTGACGATAGTGAGCGTGTGGGTTTTAGCGAAGGTCATCAGTTATTTGGCGCCGAACTTTGGCTCCGTTAAGGATGATGTCAAAGGATTTAAAGTGGCTGTCACCACGTACACTCCAGTCCTCGCTGCCGGAATTTTATACCTCATCCCTTCACTGGGCATTCTCGTTTTCATCGCCGGGCTGTACGGCTTGTATCTTCTCTACATGGGACTTCCCATCGTTATGAATACGCCTAAAGAAAAAGCGCTGCCCTATACGATTGTGACCGTCGTTGCCGTCATCCTGATTTATCTTATCGTTGGTTGGGTCAGCAGCGCTATCCTGAGCGCTTACGGGCCCCATTTACCGAGGATTTAATTGTTTGGGAAAGACGGACCGAAAAAGCGGACGTAAGACAGACGAGTGGGATTCATACCGGTATCTGCAGATTCTTCATGGCGTGACTACCGCTGTCGGACAGAGTCTTTGTCTTGAGGAAGTCCTGAACACGGCTATTGAAAAGATAGCGGATTCCTTTAAAGAAATCTCCGGCATCGAAATCATGCTTTTGGATGAGTCGGATCGGGTGCTGATGACCAAAGCTTTTCGAGGCCTTTCGCAGGCATGGATCGGATTGGGCATATGTGATAAGGGCCGGGGATTGGCCGGCCGGGTTGCCTCGGATACAAAACCTGTCTTTGTGGAAAAGCTGACCGATGATAAGTGCATCGATCTAAAATTGGCTCAAAAGGAAGGACTCACTTCATACGCCGGCATTCCTCTTCTCAATCGAAAGAAGCTATTGGGCGTACTGGGGCTTTACACGTGCATAACGAAGACTTTCTCGGACGAAGAGAAGATGCTTCTCTCGGAAATTGGGTGTCATATCGGGTCGGCCGTTAGGAATGCTCAGATTCACGAGCAAGCCGAAATGCGGACGCGTCGTTTTACGACGATCAGCCGGGCGATCACCGTGACGAGGCAGTTGGGGACGCTGGATGAAGTGCTCCAGGATATTACAAAAGTATTGGTGCAGTCTTTGGGATTCGATCAATCCTGGATCGGCCTGGTGGATGAAACGGGAAAGATTCTTCAGGGAAGGGTTGGATTCGGACCGGGGATGAAAGAGGGCGTTTCTTTTCAGGTTGCGATAGCATCTGCGTCGCAGGATCCGGCCGTCAGAGCGATCGTTGATAAAAAACCTGTCATCTATCAGGTCGCAGACGACGTGCAGGAGGTCGATTTTCAATCCTGGCTGAAGAGGCTCCGCGTCCGGAGTTTCGGGTATGTTCCCATCTTAGGGGGAGAGCATGCCGTGGGCGTCATCGGCGTTTTCTATCAAACAGACCAGGCTTTCGAAGAAGAGGACGTGAAGACGCTGATGAGTGTGTCTGAACAGGCGGCTATTGCCATCGAGAACGCCCGACTTTATGAACGCGTGAAAACGTCGGAGGAAAGATACAGGACGCTTTTCGAATCGGCGGGAACGAGTCTGGTCATCTTAGATGAAGAGCAGCGATTCCGACTCGTCAATCATGCTTTTGAAATGCTGAGCGGATATCCGAGAGAGGCGCTCATCGGCAAGATGAATTTCGTCCCTTTTATCACGGGATCGGAAAGGGAGCCGGAATGGATCATCGAGAAATTGAAGCATCCTCCTCAGAGTTGGGAGGCTCAGTTCAAAGACCGGAACGGCGAGATAAAACAGATTCATATTACGACTTCTTCAATTCCCGAGTCTTCGGACGTCCTTCTGTCGTTGAGTGACATGACACAGCAGAGAGAATTGGAACGGCGGCTTTTCCGGAGTGAAGAGTTGGCAGCTATCGGAGAACTTTCCGCGGGGATCGCCCACGAAATTCGGAATCCACTCGTCGCGATCACCACCGCGGTCAGTTTGTTGAAGGACGAATCAGAACTCTCCAGTGAAGGCCAGCAGTTGCTCGACATCGTGAAGGAGGAGTCGGATCATTTGGCCGCCATCGTGGAGGATTTTTTACAGTTCGCAAGGCCCAAGAAACCGACTTTCAAGGAGGAGGATATCCGAAAACTCCTGAATGCCGTCGTCAAGAAGTACAAGGACTTGGACGAGAACAGGGTGAAATGGGTCGAACGCTACGAGGACAGCTTACCGATGGTATCCATAGATCGTCACCAGATTCAGCAGGTGATTACGAATCTTTTATTGAATGGTCTGGATGCAATGCAGAACGGCGGGGTGCTCACGATTGAGGCCCGTCAAGAGAAGAGTGCGAGGCAGGAGCGGGTCCGGATATTGGTGTCGGATTCGGGAGTCGGAATCCCCGACGATGAGATCTCGAAGATTTTTCAGCCCTTTTACTCGATGAAGGAGAAGGGCACTGGGATGGGTTTGGCCATATGCCGGCGAATCATGGAAGAACATGACGGAGAGATTTTTGTCGAGAGTGAAGTCGGCAAGGGCACGATGTTTTCCCTGCTGCTGCCGGTCCATCAAAAACGGCATGCGAGTTAGAATCGGACGCAAAAGGTCAAATGGGATGATGTAAGAAGTCGAGCTGTTCATGGTTCCCTGCCTGCCATGCCTACGGCAGGTAAACCGGTAAGCAGGGACTCCCTGCCCGAAGCAGGCGGGCGCTCACCATGGATCGTGTTTAATTTCAGTGTACGCGTCCGCCTGCGGCGAGCAGAATTTCAAATGGTTGAATGTCCGAAACCCCGCTGCGCGGGAATCTGGTCCCACTACACTACCCTGCAATTAATTCGAAGGATCACCGGAAATGGCAGACATTCTTTTGGTCGATGATGAGAAATCGAATCGTGTGACGCTCTCTCTGTTTCTTCAGAAAGATGGTTACCACGTTGAAGAAGCTTCCAACGGCGATGAGGCTGTCGATAAATGCAAGTCGAAATTTTTTGATTTGGTCATTACGGATCTTAAGATGAAGCCGATGGACGGGTTGGGAGTCTTGCAGGAAGTCAAGAAGATCAACCCGATGACGGAAGTCGTTATGCTGACAGGATACGGGACCGTGGAAAGCGGCGTAGAGGCCATGAAGCTGGGCGCTTACGATTATATCCAAAAACCTCCGGACATGGATGAACTCCGCATCATCGTCTCCAACGCCCTGGAGCGGAAAGAGCTGTACAAGAAAGTCGAACAGCTTCAGGAGGAACTGAAGGAGAAATACAAGTTTGAGAACATCATCGGAAAATCGAATGAAATGATGGGAGTGTTTTCTTTGGTCTTCCGAGTGGCTCCGTCCGACAGTACAGTTCTTATTTCCGGGGAGAGCGGAACGGGTAAAGAGCTTATCGCAAGGGCGATCCATCTTAACAGCCGCCGGAAGCACCGCGCGTTCGTGACGATCAACTGCGGCGCGCTGCCGGAACACATCCAGGAGAGCGAACTGTTCGGCCATGTCAGGGGCGCGTTCACGGGAGCGATTCGGGACAAGAGGGGATTGTTTCAAGAGGCAAACGGGGGCACATTGTTCCTGGACGAAGTGGGAGAGGCGGCTCCGACAACGCAGGTGAAGCTGCTTCGTTTCCTGCAGGACGGTGAGATACGCCGGGTGGGTGAGAACGAACCCATCAACGTCGATGTTCGCTTGATTGCTGCGACGAATCAGGACCTCGAAAAGGCCATTGAGAAAGGTCGTTTCAGGGAAGATTTGTTTTACCGCCTGAATGTCATTCCCATTCACATTCCGCCACTTCGCCAGCGGAGGGATGATGTTCCCCTGCTGATCACGCATTTTTTGGAGAAATATTCGGCGCTGAAAAAAAATGTGGATTCTGTTTCCCCGGATGCCATGAAGATCCTTTCCGGATACGGCTGGCCGGGGAACGTGAGGGAGTTGGAGAACGCCATCGAAAGAGCGGTCATTCTGACGAACCGAAATGTCATTCTTCCGGAGGATTTGCCTTCGTCCGTTCACGGGGCGCGTCGGTCTGCACGCGAATCCGTCGAAGACTGGGGTGACATTTCCTTGGAGAAGATGGAAGAGCATCATATCCTCAACATCTTGGAAAAATACGCATGGAATCAGAAGAAGGCTTCGGAGATTCTGGGCGTATCGACGACAACGTTGTGGCGCAAGCTGAAGGCTTACGGCATCGAGCCGAAGCGGAAGGATTAATCCGGGGGAATGCCTCCCTATCTATTCTCCTTTCTTTTCTTTTTTTCTTTTATTCATTCTGAAAATCCGTCTTTTCCATTGTGAAAAATTTTCTTCAAAATCTGATGCCGTAGGAATTTCTTTCCTCTTTTTCCGCGCATGTAATCCCTTGTTATTTCAGAAATGATCTTGTCGGAAGCCAGGCCGGAGATTTGGCATGGTATTTGTCAATTCGTTGGGACGTCGGCTATGTTTTGTTTCTGAGGTGAATTGTATGTCCCGAATTCTTCTTGTAGATGATGAGAAGAATGTTCTGAAGTCGCTCTCCATCGGTCTTCGACGTTACGATTATTCGGTGAGCCAGGCGAAGAACGGCACGGAGGCTTTAAGGGTGTTGGAAGAGAATCCTTGCGATATCGTCATTTCGGATGTGCGCATGTCCCCGATGGATGGGTACGCACTCGCTGCTCGTGTAAGGGAAAAGTATCCCGGGACGAGTATCGTCCTGATGTCTGCGTACGGCTTTGAGGAAGAGACGGACGAAAATGGAGGAGACCTCGTCAATCATCGGCTGACAAAACCGTTTGCCATCACTGACCTCGTTCAGATTCTTCGGGAGGAGGAGATGAAGAACGGAACACAGGATGATTGGGTTGAAGAAGAAGAGGAGGGATGGAATTTTTAAATTGGAGGAAAGTCTCAGTGTGACTGTAAGCTGATCCTCGTCGTGTACAGTATTATTCGAATGTCCATTTCCGAGCAGTGTGGACAATACCAGTGATCCAAATTTCATCCCCCTCGATTCTATACATGATTCGATATGAACCGTAGATAATTTCCCGACAATCGGGATTTTTAATTTCAGGAATGATTCGACCGGATAGTGGAAATTCTTTTAAGCGTTCTGTGATTTGGATGAGACGATTGATAAACAGTGAAGCTTGATCCTCGGAATCTCTTGCGATGTATTTTGCGATGGCATCTGCATCATCAAGAGCTGAAGGAGCCCAAATCAGAGCACCCATTTTTTAAGCCTTTTCTTTGCCCTGTCGTTTGAGATGCCTTTTCCTTCGCGGATCTCCCGCTCACCATGATCGAATTTGATTTTGACATAGAGGGCATGGATGATGTCATCCATCGAAGCTTCATCGGGTAACGCATCGATGACATTTTTAGCGATTTCTTTCTCAACCATTGGGACCTCCGGATAATACGATGAAAGAATATAAATAAAGGCTCATCGAAGGTCAAGAGAAAATATCGTTTAGCATACGGATTGTTTTCTTTCAGTCCCCCAGAGGCAGACCCTCTGCCGAGCTGTTTGTACTTTACTCATACCTCAACGTATCCACCGGATTCGAAGTCGCTGCTTTGAATGATTGTGAACTCATCGTGATCAATGAAATCAGCAGAACGAGCATGCCGGCAGAAAGAAATATCCAGATATTCAGTCCGATCTTGTAGGCAAAGTTTTGGAGCCATTTGTTCATGATGTAATAGGCAATCGGCCAGGCGATGATGTTTGCAAACAGCACTAGTTTAGCGAAATCCATCGACAGCAGGTAGAGGATTCCAGACACGGAAGCGCCGAACACTTTTCGGATGCCGATTTCTTTGATCCGCTGTTCGACGGTAAAAGAGGTCAGTCCGAATAAGCCGAGGCAGGCTAGGATGATTGCCAACACGGCTGAAAATGTGAAGATTTTCCCCGACTGTCTGTCCTTATAATAGGCTCCTTTTTTAATGGATTCGTCCATAAAGGAGTAACTTAATGGAATATGCGTAGGCATTTTCTTCCATGTTTCCTCGATGAATTTGATCGTCTCCTGTTTGTTCTCGGGACGAATTCGTATCAGAATATCTTTTAGGTAGTCTGATACGAAACTGTACACAATAGGTTCAATCCTATTGTATAATGATCCTTGATGATAGTCTTTAACCACACCGATAACAGGAGAGTCATTAAAAAATCCATCGCTTTTAATTGTCTTTCCGATCGGAGAATCCCATCCGAGCACTCTAGCGGCTGTCTCATTGATCATGACCGCAGATTCAACATCGGACTGAATTTCCTTCGAAAAGGCCCTGCCTTGAATGACATTAATTTTAAAAAATTTGAAAAAATCAGGCCCGACTCGATTTCCTTTCATCATCACAGGATTGTCTTCGTCGAAACCTTCAGGGATGCATTTGAGCGGGTATCCTGCATAACCACCCGGCGCGGGTGAGTATGTGACGATCACATCAAGAATGTTCGGATGCTTGCTGAATTCGGTAACGATGATATCCCCCTTTTGACTGAAATCACTGAATATTTTGATCGGAATCTCGATCACATTTTCCGCATCGAATCCAAAATCCTGTTTTGTGATAAAACGCAATTGACGAAAAACGACGATTGTAGCTATTATAAAAACGAGCGACGCGGCGAATTGGACAATAACCAGTCCCTTTCTGATGATCCTGCTGAAAAGGGAATCGGTCATTTTTTCTCCCTTGATGACGTGGAGAGGTTGATATGCTGACAGAAAAAAGGCCGGATAGCTGCCCGATAGAAGGCCGACAAAAACAGTCAGGATCAGAAGGCCGATATAGAGGGACGAATTCCTCAAAAAGTCTAATTTCAGATTTCTGAATACCAGCTTATTGAAAAAGGGCAATAAGAAATAGGCGATGATGATTGCGATAACCAGAGCTATAAAAGCTAAAATGATGGATTCACCGATGAATTGAAATATTAATTGTCTCTTCCCTGCACCCACTACTTTCCTCATGCCCACTTCTTTGGAACGGCGTGAGGATCGAGCCGTGGATAGATTCATGAAATTGATACACGCGATGAACAGAATGACAGCGGCGATTCCTGAGTATGTATAGGAATACGAGATATTGCTGTTTCTTCCCAATTCCAGTGCCATGTCCGAATTTAAATGGATCGATGTGATCGGCTGGAGAGAACAGCTCTTTATCCTGGATGCGTATCTATTACCAAAGTGGTTTACTACGATGGCTGGAATTTTTTCTTCAACGGTTCGATATTTATTCTTATCGTTTAATAATATGTAGGTATGGCATAAAACGATACTGCTTTCTGTGTCTTCATACTTTTTTTCCAGATACTTCAAGGGAATGACAAACTCAAACCAGAAATGGGAATTTTTGGGTACATCTTTCATGATTCCAGTGATGTGCAAATCGTACTTATCGGTTAATGAATAGATTGAAATGATTTGTCCCATCGGATCATCTGCACCGAAAAGGCGTTCTGCGAGCCCCTCGGAAATTACTGCACCGTTGGGATCGTTCAGGACGGTATGGACATCTCCTCGAATCAAAGGAAACGTGAAGATTTCAAATAGACTCGGGTCGGCATAAATCGGATTAATCGTGAAATTCTTCCCTTCTTGGCTCATGGTAAATCCTGAGTGTGCTACAATTCTGACGGCATTGGCAACTTCAGGGATTTCTTCGACAATATAAGTGCTTAATTCAGGATTGGTTGTCGCATACGATACTTCCCTACCTTGAACATCTGTTGTCGCAGTAATACGAAAAATGCGGTCTGCATTCTTGTGAAAGCGATCCCAGCTCAACTCATCCATCACAAAGAGCATGATGACGATACAACACGCCATGCCGATGGCCAGGCCCACAACGTTGATGAAGGAATAAACGACATTCCTTTTGAGATTTCTCAGAGCGGTTTTTAGATAGTTTTTAAACATGGCGCACCTCGAATTTGTGTTGGGCTTTTAAGTCTCCCCTTGAGGGGAGATTTAGAGGGGTGTTAATAAACGAACAAATACCCCCTGGGGATCGAGGGGGATTCATTTACGCAATCCCCCAAACCTCCTTTACGAAAGGGGGCTTTAAATTTTCTCAAACACGTTTCGAATCGGCCTCACGATTTTTCTTTCGATTCCTTAAAAGAAATTGTTTTTTCCCTGACTATTCTACTCGTACCTCAACGTATCCACCGGATTCGAAGTCGCTGCTTTGAACGACTGGGAACTCATCGTGATCAACGAGATCAGCAATACGAGTATGCCGGCGGAGAGAAATATCCAGATATTCAGACCGATTTTGTAGGCGAAGTTCTGCAGCCATTTGTTCATGATGTAATACGCAATCGGCCAGGCGATGATGTTTGCAAAAAGCACCAGTTTGGCGAAATCCATCGACAGCAGGTATAGGATTCCCGACACGGAAGCGCCGAATACTTTCCGGATGCCGATCTCCTTGGTCCTCTGTTCGACGGTAAAAGATGTGAGTCCGAATAAGCCGAGGCAGGAGAGGATAATGGTCAATATTGCAGCGAATGAAAAAATTTCGCCTGACTGTCTCTCTTTTTGATAATTATTCCTTAGAGCATCTTCCCAAAAGATATAACTTAATGGCATGTCTGTGGGTATCTTCTCCAACGTTTCCTCGATGAATCGAATGGTCTCCTTTTTGTTTTCAGGACGAATCCTCAATAAAATTTCTGTTGGGCGGTCGGGCACAAACGTGTAAACGGTCGGTTCGATTTTTTTGTGCAATGATCCCTGATGATAGTCTTTTACAACTCCAATAATGTGACTCGTTTCGAAAATTCGCTCGCTCTTCATTGTCCTTCCGATTGGAGAATCCCATCCAAGTATTTTTGCGGCTGTCTCATTGAGCATGACAGTCGATACTG
>JBDRSZ010000356.1:0-20252 GCA_043824415.1 bacterium
TGGATCGCCATGCGGGCTTATTCCTCGCTTCTCAAGTATCGCTTATTGGGTATATCTTTGGACAATATCCGATTTTTATGGCGGATTCGAGCAGTGGATCGGGCCCGTCATCCGGATGGTTGTTATGATGACGCATTTCAACAGAGCCGTCCGATTCAATATCATGTCTACACACTGGCTCTGCTGCATAGAATATTTCTATTGCACCAAGACAACAGACTCAAGAAACATTTTCTCGCCGGCGTTCATTACTTTACGCAGTTTATCGATCCGGACGGATGCTTCAATTATCTTGGAAGGGGTCAAGAACAGATTTTCGGGTATGCCGTGGGATTGTACGTTCTCGAAGCAGCCAAGCAGTTGGATGAGATGAATGCCCGTCTGTACCAGAGCTATCGCGATCGCGTTTGGAATTATCTTGTCGGTTTTTTCAGGGATGGACATTTTCCTCTGGTCCTCAATTCCAGGGAGGATGCAGAAAAGTGTGGCTGGTACGATTACCACCATCTCACGGTATACAATGCGTTTTTAGGCGCCTGGTTGGCATTGACGCATTCTTTAAAGACAAGCGCCGTATCGGGGGAAAAGAAGCAAGATGGTACTCCTCGTTTCTATTTTCAGTACTTTGAATCCACGAAGAATATCATCATTTCCAAGGATGCATATTTTGTTACTCTGAGCGGCGGAAATAGGGAATATTTTTCCGAGCCTGGATTAACACCTATACATGTCTGGTTCAAGAACGTCGGATGGGTGTTTTCCTGCCCGGGAGGCCCTTCTCCCATGCGGTATGGCAAGATCAATGTCGCTCAAAATGTTGAAAAGAACTTTTTTTGCCCCATCGCTCACATTGATGGGATGGCATGGTTCTTGCCTGCTCATAGAGAGTGCAGAATTATCAGGGCCGACCCGGATCAAGTGATAATGGCTCTTGATTACGGTCCGTTTAACTTGAATCGCATTGTTACTTTCGATCAAAAAGCTATCGTTTTTAAGGACACGTTTCAATTTAAGGAAGATATCAATATAGAGGAATTAAGGTATTTTAATTTTCCTGTTGTCGTGGATAAATTCAAGATAGAAATTAATCGAGCGGGAGAAGTGCGATTGGTTTCGAATAAAGGTATGGTGTGCGTGGTATTGATAAATACGGATTTTACTGAAAAGTGTTTTGAAAAGATTGAGCAAATTAAAACAGCAAAAGGATTGGCCTGTGTCGTTGCACTCAGAGAACACAGGTTTAGGGTAAAGGCGGGTCAAAAAAACAGCATTACATTCTCTCTTAGTTCGGATTAATTTTGTAAGAATCGAGAGTAATGAAGATCGTTTACTTGAATTATCTTTATGATATGAAAGAAAGCTCTGTCGGGGCGTCGGTTCATGTCAAAGAATTGGAAAAAGCGTTGCAGGAATGCGGACATAAAGTGCAGGCATCCTATCTCAACCGTTTTACGAGTGTCGAAGCTTCGGTGAAGTCGAGGGCGAGAGGATTTCTGAAAAAGAAGCTGTGGCGGTATCTCAATCAGATTAACAGTGTCGCGGCGAATGGAAGATATTTTATTAAAGAGTGGAAAATTATCACCAAGGAACGGCCGGATGTCGTGTTGGTGCGGTATCACTTTTTACACTTTTCTCTGGCGCTGGTATGTCTTTTCAGGGGAATCCCGTTTGTTTTAGAAGTCAATGCACCGATGGCGTATGAAAGCCGCAGGTTTGCCGATCATGCTGTTCGTTTGCCGTTGCTGCCAGAGATATTTGAGAAGTTTAACTTAATGTTGGCAGAAAAAGTCATCGTGGTTTCTGAAGAACTGAAAAGTTTCTATGTGAAATGGCATGTTCCCGCTTCGAAGATAGAAGTCGTGCCCAATGGTGTGGATGTGAAGAAATTTCACCCGGCTGTTTCTCCGCAAAAAATTCGTTCCATGTATCATCTTAACGGAAAAACAGTTCTCGGATTTATCGGTTCTTTTCACTACTGGCACGGCGTGAAATATTTGGTCGGATTCATCAAGAAGACGCTGTCGCGGTATCAGGATGCAGCTTTTCTGCTCGTAGGGCCCGGTCCATTGAAAGAGGAATTAGAAGGTTTGTTGGAAGAAGAAAAAATCATCAACAGTGTTTTCTTCACAGGATACGTTTCTCACGAAGAAATTCCTCTCTATTTGGCTGCCATGGACATTGTATTGGCGCCTTATCCGAAGCTGGACTTATTCTATTATTCTCCGTTGAAATTGTTCGAGTATATGGCAGCGGGGAAGGCGATTGTGGCCAGTCGAATCGGACAAATTGAAAAACTCTTGACAGACAGATATGACAGTATTCTTTTCGAACCCGATTGTGTGGATGAACTGTTTAACAAATCGTTTGAGCTTATTGAAGATAGTGCCCTGCGAAAAGCATTGGGCATTCGCGCCAGAGAGACTGTCCTGCGAAAGTATACGTGGTCGCATACCGGAAAACGTATCTCGGATACACTCAAAGGGGTCGTCGACAATAAGTAGATATTTATCCGTATAGAATGGAGACGATGCAATCGATGTCAACGATGGATGCCACCCTCGAGAGGATTTGGCTTGAGTTTAAGAGCCTCTTGGAGAGGAATGAAAAGGATTCTTACCCATTTTTTTTCTTTGATTACTATAAGGGATTGGTCGATAGAAGGATTTTTGATAAGCAAGTTTCGAATATCAAGTATTTGTTTCAGTTGAGCAAAAGACCCATCAAGGGATCGAAAATCTTGGATGTGGGATGCGGATTTGGAATCGATTGCGTCATCATGGCTGCACTGGGTGCATCGGAAGTTCATGGAATGGATTACAATGAGTCGTGGATCAAAACTTTCAATGCCTATCTGAAGGAGTTGAAGTGGGAGCTGCTCATCACGCCGAAAGTGGGGGATGCGTCTCAACTTCCGTATCCTGACGATTATTTTGATGTTTTATTGTCCGTCGAAGCGATTTCACATTATCGTGATTCAGGTTCTTTTATTAAGGAAGCAAATCGTGTATTGAAGAAAAACGGCGTTCTCATTATCTCCGATGCCAATAACGGCTCCAATCCTTTCATCAGGCGGAAGAATAACAAAATATGGGAAAGGTTTGAGCACGGCCCGCCGGCTGATTCTTTCCACGGCCACTCGATTAAAAAATCGTTCTTCGACATGCGGAAGGATATCATCGCGGATCAATTTCCACAATTGGATGGAAATGAAAGAAACACGCTTGCTGCAAACACTTTTGGGATGGGAAGAGATGAAATCGTTCGAAGCTGTGAAATGTATTTACAGCGGGGCGTTTTTCCGAGCAGCAAATATCAAAAAGGGATTCCTTCTTTCAATCCTGTGATGAACGACTGCATCGAACGGCTATTCGCACCCAAGATGTTGTCCAAGAGGATAAAGGAGAACGGATTTCAGGTCAGACTGTTTTCTCATTTTGGCGGAGCGGGTAAAAAGAATATCATCAGTTTTCTCAATTCATTTTTAAGGTTCTTTACTCCCGTGACGATTTATGCAGCGCGAGTCTTTAAAATAGTGGCTGTTAAAAAACCGATTTATTCGGAATAAAAGAATGGAGATGAAAAAAAAAATCAACGTTCTTCAACTCATCGAGGGTTTTGGGTGGGGAGGCGCTGAAAAGAAGCTCTTGGAACTCGTTCAGAGGATGGATAGAGAGGTATTCAGCACGACTGTTTGCAGCCTTGGCTTGTATGAACATATCGGTCAACAATTTGAAAATATCAGGGCGAAGGTCGTCAGAATAGCGAGGAAGAGAAGGGTCGATTTCAGTTTGATACCCAAAGTGGCCGGTCTCATCAAGGAGAATCGGATTGATGTGGTGATGACGAATCTTTTTTATGCAGATATGATTGGCGCGATCGCGGGAAAGCTTGCGAACGTCGGAGCCATTTTCTTCTGGGAAGCGAGTCCGGTACCGGAATGGCTTTGGAAGCGTCGGCTGTGGCCGTATATGTTGGCCGTCAGGTTGTGTGATAGAGTGATCGCTGTGTCCGATTCGACCGCGCAGTTCCTCCGAGAGAAAAGAGGCGTCCCTGCTGATAAAATCAGCGTCATCCCGTACGGCGTAGACTTGAATCGATATTCTCTGAGCAACAATTCTGATGTTCGAAGGAAGCTCGGAATTCATGGCTCTGACCGAGTGATCGGTGTCGTTGCGCGGCTTCATCCGGGAAAAGGACACGCTTATCTGATCGACGCTGCCCAGAGAATCGCAAAAGAATTTGCTATGGTGAAGTTTGTCCTTGTCGGAGAAGGCGATGCGAGAAAGGATTTGGAGGAACGGGTTCGAAGAAAACGTTTAGAGAATCATTTTCTGTTCTTGGGGTACAGAGACGATGTTCCTGATATCATAGGAGCTTTTGACATTTTTATGTTGCCTTCCCTTCATGAGGGTTTCCCCAATGTCATTCTTGAAGCGATGGCATGCGGCAAGCCTGTCGTGGCGACCGCGGTCGGTGGATCCGTGGAGGCGGTCGTTGACGGCGTGACGGGCTACCTTGTTCCACCCAAAGATTCCGAAGCGATGCAGAATCGCTTGCTTTATTTGTTGAAAGATCGGGATTTGGCAAAGCAAATGGGCGATGCAGGCAGGGCAAGAGTTGAAGAACATTTTTCACTGGAAAAACAAGTTGATGGATTCGAGCAGCTATTTCGTTCATACGTCCAATCTATATAATGGATGATATGACTCGTTGTATTCAATAATATGAAGCATAAGGAGGTTTCACCATGAATACAAGACTGAAGATAGGGTTGAGAAGACCGGCATGGTCTCTCATTCTTTTTCCGATCATGGGGATGATTTTTGCCAGTTCGGTTTTTGCGCAAGTCAATCATCGCTATCCCCGAATCGCTTTCTTCGGATGGGGGGGACCTCCGATCGATTACTATGCGAAATTTGATATGGTTTGCGGACGGATTGGAGGCTCGGGAGTCTATGGCGAATTAAAAAAAGCGAATCCCAACGTTATCACTTTTATTTCGAGAGACTGGAATGTATGGGATGCAACAGCGCATGGTGGAGGCGCTCCCGAAGAATGGTTCGTCAGGGATTCGAAGGGGAATAAAGTTGATGTGGGTTACGGCTATTTGATGGATATCAGTAATTATTGTACACTGTGGGATGGAAAAAGATACAATGAATATCTGATCGATATTGCTTTTCAAGAGTGTAATAATCCAGCCTATGACGGTTATTTTTGCGAAGGGATTTGGGATCATCCGTATGGCACCTCGAATGTAGACTTGGACAAGAATGGCGTGAATGATTGGAACGAACACGGAAGGCCCTGGTTGACCGACAAATGGCTTGAGGGTATGCATATCACTATGAGCGCTTTGCACCCGAAATTAAAAGCAGCCAAAAAGTATCTGATTTTGAATTCAGGACGGTTTCATGATTTCGAGTGGGCAAACAGCAACGGTTTGATGCTGGAACATGAGCAATCGGCGATATTCAATTTTCCATATTTTAAGGGTTTGTACGACAGATGGATGAAGATCGCTCCAGAGCCTCATTTTTTATTCGTGGATGTTTTGGAAGCGTCAAAAAATTCATTTCAGGATATGCGGTATTTGCTCACGGCAACGCTTATGGGCGACGGTTATTTCGCTTTCAGGGACAGCAAAGCGCAATCACACGAGTATAGAAAGTATTACGATGAATACGATACGGATTTGGGATCTCCGACGTCCGGTGCATTACAGTTGCCCAACGGATGCTGGGTACGATTTTTTAGTAATGGTGTTGTGATCACAAATCCTTCGGGTGCGGATCAAATCGTGACGGACGGGGACTTGAGAAAATTTACTCAATATGCGGGTCTTTATTACAGATTCAGGGGCGGACAGGATCCCGATTTTAATAATGGCAGCCAGTTTGTCCAGGTTTCTCTTCGCGGTAAGAAATTAGAGTGGGGTGGATACGGAGACGGTATCATACTGCTTAAGTCACCGTTGACGGTCGTATCGGATATCATCATCGATGAATCCGATGCAGGCACTTCTCCGAGCAGTAATACTCCGAAGTTCAACGGCAATTGGATTCTTGATGATGGTTCGGGAGATGATTTTTATATGATGGTCTTCAAACCATGGAAAAATTTCTATAAATACGGATATTCACGCCCGGGCAATGGCGAAAACAGCGCGGTCTATACGCCTTTCATCGGCGTCGCTGGAACCTATCAGGTTTTTGAATGGCACGGCTGGATAGGATCTACTCCGGATGAATCTGTTGAAGCGACGAATGTACCGTATACGATTGCGTATGCCAAAGGAAATAAAACATCGGGCACTATCGATCAGTCTATGAATTACGGAAAGTGGAACAGCCTCGGAACGTACTTTTTTGAAAAAGGGACGAACGGCAACGTCACAATTACAAATAAGGCAAACCGTATCGTCATCGCCGACGCTTTCAAATTTATCTTAAAATCTGCGGAGGTTGATTCAATCCGTCCGAACGAACCCAAGAATTTACAGGGCGCAGCGACTGACTACAGCATCGATCTGAACTGGTCTCTTCCTTCAGTTGCGAGTGACGGCGATGTTGCATCGGCATACCAGATATTCCGCAACAGCACCCTTATCGGAACTCCGTTTTCAACTTCATATCTCGATTCGGACCTATCCGAGAATACGACGTATCTTTATGAAGTTTACTCGATCGATGATGCGGGCAATCGAAGTATTGCTTCAACGAACGGCAGCTTCACAACATTGGCGGATGTGGCTCCCCCGAAAGTGACTTCGGTACGGGCATTGTCTCTGACGACGTTGGAAGTGACTTTCAACGAGAAAGTAGAAAAAACATCGGCTGAGAGCATTCATAATTATTCGGTCGAGACTAATGTGACAGTCACCAGAGCAGAACTGTCGGATAATCAGAAAATCGTCTATCTGAAGACGACTCAGCACGTCGTCGGCGCGAATTACACACTCTTTATCGAAAACGTGAAGGATGTAGCAGCCGCGGCCAATATCATCACTCCTCGTACGAGCGCTTCATATATGGGAAGCAGCGGTTCGATCAAGATATCGGTTGCAGCGGATGATGAATACGAACTTTATGTGAATGATAAAAGGGTCGGGTCCGGCAACGCCTGGGAGAACGCCCAGACGTACACTGTCCCGTCCATCGCGGGAAAGAATGTAATCGCCGTAAAGGGTATTGACGCAGGCGGAAAGGCCGGATTGGTGGTCGAAATGGATTATGAAGACAAACATTTTGTATCCGACGAAACGTGGAAAGTCGCTAAAGTACAACAGCAAGATTGGGAAACCGTTGCATTCAATGATGTCACGTGGAGCAAAGCAACAGCGTACGGTTTGCACGGTCAGGCACAACCATGGGCTTCGTATAAAAATGTGACCGGAATTTCTACATTTGCGAGCGTGCAATGGATTTGGTCCGCGGATTACGAGAATGATAATGTGGTGTATCTTCGGTTTTCCTTTGGAACGGCCGGGGATACAACGCCGCCCAGTCCGCCCACTGGCATAACGGTCACTAAAAAATAAAGGATGCTGATTTTAAAAAGGACAGTCGGATTTCTCGTCCTTTAAAATGCAGAATGATTCCATGAGGGAAATCCGACTTTACTAATAAAAAGTCAAGATACATTTTTTGGCATTTTAAGAATTCTCACTATCGCCTAAAATAATCTTGATTTTTTTTTCTTTTATAGTATCTTATGATACAGAATTATCATGGGTCAGGTATTGTGAAAGCGAGGGATTCTTATGGTTCTGGGAAAACCTGCGGTGAGTGAGAAGAAGAAAATAAGCATTTCAAATTTTTTTCCTGTTTATAACGATTGGGGAACGATCGGCAGCATGGTTGCTCTGGCTATCTCGACGCTGGAGGGAATCACGGATGATTATGAAATCATTTTGGTGGATGACGGCAGCAATCAAGCTACTTTGGACGTGCTAAGTTTTATCGAGAAAGCATTTCACGATAGGGTAAGGGTGGTCCATCATGAGAAGAACCGCGGATATGGCGGAGCGTTGAAGACTGGAATTAAGGAGAGTCAAAAGGAGTTCATTTTTTATACGGACAGTGACGCCCAGTACGATGTGAGGGAGCTGAGGAAATTGGTGGAGGGATTACGCGACGGCGTCGACGTGGTGAACGGATACAAGGTCAAGCGGAACGATCCTTGGTACCGAGTCGTCATCGGGAAGATGTATCATGCCATCACAAAATTCAGTTTTGGATTCAAGATTCGCGATGTGGATTGTGATTTTCGGCTGATGCGACGTTCCCTGTTCGATCGTATCGAATTAGAATCCGATAGCGGTACTATTTGTGTTGAAATGATCAAGAAATTGCATGATGTGGGGGCCGTGTTTGGTGAAGTTCCCGTTCATCATTTTTTCAGGGCCAGCGGGAAATCGGAATTCTTTAATTTCAGACGCGTCTTCCGTGTTGGGATAGATCTGTTAAAATTATGGTGGAGATTGGTCTTCTTGAAGAAATTGAGAGGCGGCAGAACCGATGGAATTGTTCAGAGATTGTTATTATAAAAAGAATGTTCTAATTACCGGCGGGGCGGGATTCATCGGGTCGAATTTGGCCCATCGATTGGTCGGGTTCGACGCCAACATTACTATAGTCGATTCCCTGATCGATGATTATGGAGGCAATCTGTTCAATCTTCATGGTATTGAGGATCGCGTGAAGTTGAATATTGCGGATATCAGGGATGAGTCGAGCATGCAGTACCTCGTTCGAGATCAGGATTTTATTTTTAATTTGGCCGGCCAAGTAAGCCACATCGATAGTATGAGAAATCCGTATACGGATCTTGAAATAAATTGTAAGAGCCAGTTGTCTTTATTAGAAGCCTGCAGGAAGTTTAATCGAAACGCGAAGGTTGTATTCGCCGGTACGAGACAACAATACGGCAAGCCCGATTATCTGCCCATCGATGAAAATCATTTGATGCATCCGACGGATGTAAACGGCATTAATAAAATGGCGGGAGAATGGTATCATATTTTATACAATAACGTCTACGACATTCGTGCCACGTCTTTGAGACTCACGAATACTTACGGCCCGAGGCAACTGGTAAAGCACGATCGCCAGGGATTTGTGGGCGTTTTCATCCGGCAGGCTATTGATGGCGAGGAAATAGAGATTTTCGGCGACGGCAAGCAGATACGGGATTTCACATTCGTCGATGATGTCGTGGAAGCATTTTTATTGGCCGGGGCGGAAAGTCGTTCCAACGGAGAGGTCTATAATTTAGGCGGATTGGAACCCATGAGCCTTTTGGAATTCGTAAAATTGTTATCCACGTTGACGGATTGTACTTACAGAATTGTCCCCTTTCCGGAGGAAAAAAAACGTATTGACGTCGGCAGCATCTATCTGAATTATGAGAAGATCAAGAAGAATCTGGGCTGGGAACCCAAGACGACTCTTCAGGAAGGATTGGAAAAGACGGTTTCATATTATCGAAAATACAAAGAACAGTATTGGTAGACAGCATGGTACTCTTCCTCGATTTAAAGCGCCAATATACCAATCATCAAAAAGAGATTGACGACGCAATCCGCTCCGTTTTTGACAACGGATGGTTTGTCCTGGGTGAGCATGTGTGTCAGTTCGAAGCGGAATTTGCCCGATATTTAGGGGCCGGTCACGGCGTCGGTGTGGGTTCCGGAACAGAGGCTATCCATCTTGCGTTATTGGCGTGCGGCGTGAAAGCTGGGGATGAGGTCATCACTGTACCCAATACAGCGGTGCCGACCGTTTCCGCGATTACGTTTGCGAACGCAACTCCGAAATTTGTGGATATCGATCCGAATACATACACGATGAATCATGAGTTGCTCGAATCAGCCATCACGCCCCGTACCCGAGTGATACTCCCAGTCCATCTGTATGGACAGGCCGCGGATATGGATCCCATTCTAAAAATAGCGAAGAAATACGATTTGAAAGTCATAGAAGATGCCTGTCAGGCGCACGGTGCCGAGTACAAGGGAAAGAAAGCGGGATCGTTGGGCGATATGGGTTGTTTTAGTTTCTATCCGAGCAAGAATCTGGGCTGTTATGGCGACGGCGGATTTGTATGTACGAACGACGAGCGTTTGGCGCAAGCGGTACGATATTTGAGGAATTATGGCCAAGCCGATCGGTACATCCATGTCACGAAAGGGTATAACAGTCGGTTGGATGAGATCCAGGCGGCGGTTCTGAGGGTGAAGTTGAAAAAGCTGGATGGCTGGAATGATCTCAGACGGGAACTCGCGCATGATTACAACGCCTTATTGAAGCATTCCGATCTTATGCTGCCGAAGGAGAGCGCGTATTCCAGACATGTTTACCACCTTTATGTCGTTCGGAGCAGACAGAGAGAACAACTTCAAGATTTCTTAGGAAAGAGAGGAATCCAGACAATCATTCATTATCCCATACCCATTTATCTGCAGGAATCATATTCAGACCTTGGAATGAGGAGCGGCACCTTGCCTGAAGCGGAACGCGCGGCCAAGGAAATTCTTTCTTTGCCCCTCTATCCGGAGATCACGAAAGAGGAGATGGAAGAGGTCGCACGCGGAATATATGAATTCTCGAATTGAAGAGGAGTACCTCATGTTAAAAATGTCGAATCATGTGCTTCTTTTATTATCGATTGTACTGGGTGTTGTGGGTCAGATTTTATTGAAGAGGGGCACGATGACTCAGGGCGAAATGACTCTTAGCACGCATAAAATTTGGTCGACGGTTTGGAAGATTGCATTGAATCCGTTTATCATTTCGTGGATTCTTTTTGCGGGTTTTAGTGCCTTTTTGTGGATCTTTGTGGTCTCTCGCTTCGAACTGACGTTTGCATATCCGATTTCTTTAAGCTTGAGCTACGTATTGATCGCTTTTTTTTCGTGGTGGCTTTTTGGTGAACACTTGCCGCCCGTTCGTCTCATCGGTCTGTTCGTGATGTGCATCGGGATTTTTCTTGTCTATAAAAGCTGATCAAAAATTTTTCTTCGGTTTGTAAATCCCCGTACAATTTCAAAGATAATGATGAATCGTATGGTAGAAAACAGTTCAGTGAAATGGTACCAGAAGTTCGATGTGTATATCGTCGCCATTGTCCTATTGTCCATCTATATCCCCCTTATCGGCACGCAACTCTATTTTCGTCATGACGACTCTCAAACCCTCTTGTGGGCAAAGGAATTTACCGGGAATGTGTTTTCCGCATTCAATCCAAGGCCTTGGCTGAATGAGTATTTTAAATATCCTGGAATAGGCGGTTATTATCGGCCCTTTGAAGCGGTTTTCATGATGTCTATACTTAAAATATTCGGACCTAATGCCTTCTATTTCCATTTCATCAACGGATTGTTGGTGATAGGGACAATCCTTTTTATGTATAAGACAGCAGAGCTGTTCTCGAATCGAACAGCCGCTTTCTTGAGTGTGTTGATTTTTCATCTTTGTTTTCATACGATGCTCTATGGGACGTTTCATGTCGTTGTTCCTTTCGGATACTTTTTCGAGTTGGGATGTTTTTATTTCACCGCGCGGGGATTGGTTCGTAATGATAAAAAATCGTTACTCCTGGCAATGTTTTTTTTAATTCCGGCCACCAACAGACAGACCACAGCGGTTATCCTGCCCATCATGGTCATTGTGTATTTATTGAGTTATTGGCGACAAACTTTTCCCGGTTCAAAAATAAAATTTATCCTTCCGATCGTTGCGATGATTCCGAATGCGATAATCCCTCTTTCCAGTCACTCATCGACGGCGACGTTGGTAAACATCGATATCGATCTGATGGGGAAATTCCAATTCGTTTATGAGAGAATCGTATTTTACGGAAGTCTGCTCACGGGGGGAATCACCGGATTCGTTGTTCTCTTTTGTATTTTTTGTTTTCTCATGATTCGCATTCTGGATTTTCGAGGTTTTATTAAAAAGCGCTTGTCCAAAGCGCATCGATGGATATTTCTGATTTTATTCATTCTGTGCGGATTGCTGACTGCCGTATTGATGCGGTTTCATGAATTGGCCATTGTTCTGCTCTTACTGTCCCTCCTCTTTATCCTGATGACCCATAAGCATCTTCGGTTTGCTTGTACATGGTTTTTCATTTCTATGGGCTGCTTTTTAGCCATCATCGTTTACCACAGCGCGTACCTTCTGGAAGCCGCTTATGGATTGAGCATCGTATTGGGAATATTGTCGTTTCATGTTTATGAGAAAATAGATTTTTCTTTTAGTCTGCGACCGTTTTTTAAAAGGCATACCAAGAGATTGTGCATCGCCGGAATTATCGTCCTCGTTGCTTTGGGCGTTGTTATTTTAAAAACACGATACGGTGCGCTGTTTTCTCGAAAAATAGAAGCTGCAAAGGTTTTAGTTCAGACGAATAAAAATTTTGAGGATATGATTCATTATATCAAAGATGAATTGCCGGTGAATTCAGAAATCTTTGTGCTGTCTGATGAGGACCTCGGAATCCGTTTTGAGGACTGGCGATTGTGGAGTCTGAAAGACAGAGCCGAGAAAGTAAAAGTCATGGATATAAAAGATACGACAGCCATGCTCAAGGTTTTGAATCGGTATGATTTGCGTCTCCATTCCATACAAAAGTTGAATGATGCCGAGGAAGAATTACAGCGTTATTTTATCGTATACAATACGTTTGAAAAAGATATCGCTGAGAGGCGGTACAATCTCCGATTAATGGGGAGTTTTAGAAGAGGAAACACAGAAGCAGCTGTCTATCGTTATAACAGTGAAAAGTAGTTCTGTATTGGCAATTGGAAAATACCGAATCAGCAGTCTTTATTGTTTGGAGGCACGATGAATAGTCATTTGTCCTTCTTTCTGCAATGGAAGTTTTTTTTAGCATTCCAAATCATACTGCTTTTTTTTAGTGCGATGGTTTTTGCTGATTCACCCAAAGGGGGACTGGCATTCCTGAACGGCAAGGTTTGGACGGGAGATTCAGAGCGGCCCTGGGCGGAGGCTGTCGTGGTGCAGGGAGATCGAATTCTCTTCGTGGGCAAGAACGAAGACGCAAAGCGGTGGATCGAACCGTCGACGCGTGTCATCGACCTCAAAGGAAGGTTGCTTCTGCCGGGATTCAACGACGCGCACGTCCATTTTTCGGACGGGGGATTCTCGCTCATCCAGCTCCGATTACGGGATGCGCGGAATCGCAAAGAATTTATGGACAGGATTGCCGATTATGTGAAAGCGCTTCCTCCGAACACCTGGGTCACGGGAGGGAACTGGGATCACGAGGCCTGGCCGGACAAGACGTACCCGGATCGCCGGCTCGTCGATTCGGTGACAAAAAGCCATCCGATTTTGGTGAACCGGCTGGACGGCCACGTGGCTTTGGCCAACAGTCTGGCGCTCAGCATTGCCGGCATCACGAAGGATACTCCGGACCCGGAAGGGGGATACATTGAGCGTGATCCAAAAACGGGGGAACCGACGGGCATTCTCAAAGACACGGCCATGGGTCTCGTGTCCGAACACATCCCGCCTTTTTCTCCTTCTGTTCGGATGAAGGCTGTCCAGGCGGCCATGCAATATGCGGCGGAATTGGGAGTGACGAGCGTTCAGGACATGTCGCCGGCCGCGGATTTCCATCTGTATCAGGAGCTTTTGCGAGAAGGAAAACTCACATGTCGTTTTTTAGTGGTCATGCCCATTGAGACCCATACCGAGCGGATGGTCAAATCGGGAATCGAAATGCATTTCGGGGATGCGATGCTGCGTATCGGCAGTATGAAAGCCTTTGCTGACGGCTCGATGGGCGCGGGCTCGGCGCTTTTTTTCGATGCGTACTCCGACGATCCGAGCACATCGGGTCTTGGGATTTATTCGATGAAGAAGCTCGAATCGCTCGTCTCGGATGCCCACAGCAAGCGGCTACAGATCATGACGCACGCCATCGGCGACAAGGCGAACCGATGGGTTTTGGATGCGTATGAAACGGCCATTGAACAATACGGTCAATTCGGGCTGCGCCATCGAATCGAACATGCCCAGGTCGTGACTCCGGAGGATCTGCCCCGGTTTGCCGAACTGGGCGTCATCGCGTCGATCCAGCCGTCGCACGTGATCGATGACATGCGCTGGGCGGAGAAGCGGATCGGAAAGGAAAGATGCAGGAACGCCTATCGATGCCGGTCGTTTTTTGAAGCCGGTGCGCACGTGGCCTTCGGTACGGACTGGCCCGTGGAAGACTTGAATCCGATGCTGGGCATCTATGCGGCCACGACGCGAGAGTATCCGGAGGGCGGGCCTGAGGGCGGCTGGTTTCCGGAGGAGAAGATATCTATCGAGCTGGCTGTTCGGAGCTACACGTCGGGTTCCGCCTATGCGGAATTTGAGGAGCAGAACAAGGGTACGGTCGAAGCGGGCAAGCTGGCCGATCTGATCGTACTGGATCGAGATTTGTTTTCGATCTCTCCGAAAGAAATTCTGAGGACGAAGGTCGATATGACTGTTGTGGGGGGAAAAGTCGTTTTTGAGAGAAAATAGGGAATGTCCACGAAACGGTTACCGCGCTCTTATTCCTGAAGCGGAATGAAAATCTAAGACGGAGTCACTGCTTATGAGAATCGATTATTTGGCGTGGGCGAAGGACCTCCACCGTGAATTGTCGGGCCGGAAGGATCGGGACCGATGCTGCAACCTGGCCAGCAGCGCCATACTGGAACCACGCGCGTTGCTTCGGAATCACGTGGGATCTTGTTCTATAGACACGTTGTTCGACTGGCCCGATCCCTGGGGAAATGCCCGGCTCGCGGAGATGATCGCATCGAGGAACGGAATGCGCCCCGAGAATGTGCTCCTGACGAACGGGGCATCTCAGGGCATGTTTATTGTCTGTCAGGCGTTTTTGGGCAAGGGCGATCACGCCGTCGTGGAAACTCCTGTGTACGAACCCCTGATGGCGGTTCCGGAATTCTTGGGAGCGGAGCTTTCTTATCTCCCCCGCAGGCCGGAAGATGGTTTTCGGATGCGATTGGACGCATTCGAATCGATGGTCACGTCCCGGACGAAACTTGTCATCCTGACGAACCTGCATAATCCGAGCGGCGCTTTTCTGCGTGATGAGGATCTCAGGGACGTTCTGACCATCCTCAAAAAAAAGTGCAGGGACGCCAGGATTGTCGTGGATGAAGTCTACCACGATTTCGTGGCGGAGAAGCAGCCGCCGGCGGCCGCACTGGATGAGGGCGTTATCTCTCTGAACAGCTTGTCGAAGGTGTACGGTCTGGGTTTCCTGCGATGCGGATGGATACTGGCTTCTGGCAAAACGATGGATGCGGTCCGGAGGATGTACGTTTTAGCGGAGAACTGCGATTCTCCAGTAAACGAGGCGATCGCATCCGTGATGATGGCGGAAGTGGAGGATTATACGGCTCACTGGCGGTCCGTCCTGTCCTCGAATCGAAAAACGGTTTGTGAGCTCGCGAATCCGCTCATCGAGGATGGATTTATTTCGGGAAGCATCCCCGAAGACGGATGCATCTTCTTTCCTGAAATCGTCGGTGTGGATGATGCGGGAGGGTTTGTGCGTGAGATGGCAGAGAAGCACAACGTTTTTGTCGTCCCCGGATCGTTCTTCGGATCGCCGGATTACGTGAGGATCGGCTTTGGCGGCCGGTCTGAGGAACTGAAAACGGGCCTCGAAAAGCTCGTGGAATTCATCCGAAATCAGTGAGGGCGGGACTGACGCATCACCGGTCGCATGGCTATTGATTTGTCGGGATGTAATCGAGGGGAAGCTCGTCTGCGAATCGTTCCCACGCCCAGTAGCCGTATTTCGTGACTGCGTACGGGTTGGTCATGTATCCTGACATATTGAACGTGGTGGAAGGAAGGTTCATTTTTAACCAGGACATTTGTTGCGTGGCCTGATCGTTTCTGACGAATGTGGTTCCACCGGAGGGGACTTGCCGTTTGTATCCTTCCGGTTCGTCTTCAAAGATGTAGACCACTTTTAAGAAATCTGAGAATCCGAGCTGTCTTTCAAAAACGGTCTTCCCTGGAGTCACGATATCCTCTATCACAATCTTGCTTGATTTTGTCCTGTCATCGCGCTTCGTGGGATCGGGTACCTTGTAGATGAGGAATCCTTCCTCTTCAAGCTGTCCAGATGCCATTGCGGCAAGGAAATGGGTAAACGATCCCTTGTACGTTTCTTCTCGATTTTTCTCCCACTTTTTCTCTTCTTTTTCATCCGCAGGGTCGAGCAGTTCGAATCGCGAGGTATACAGGAATCGTATAAGGATGTTGTCCGAACACGTCGCGCTCTCCAGATAGAGATGGATTTTATAGCCCAATGCTTTATTTTCGATGACCAAGGGCTGGCTGGCTTTTGCCGAGAACAAGTTGACTGTGTCGTCCTTCTCGAAATCTAAGACTTCAGGATTAAGCAGTTTACTTTGCAGCGCATTTGGAGATGAGCCCAACAAGAGTTCTTTGAATTTTCTCAGGTTGCTCTGCCAGTCAGCGATACGTGTCGCCGTCACTTGGATTCCAGGCGCATGGATGGCTTCGGATCTCAACCGAAAGTCGAATTCCCGGTCTTTTGGCTCCGTGAGTTGAATGTCCTGCCTCTTGATCTCGTATCCGATCATGGAGACGATGAGTTCGTACGCGCCCAAAGGAACGTACTCGATGGCGTATTGACCTTTCGAATTCGTGGCGCAGCCCATCGTCGTGTTTGCGAGAAATACGTTGACGTAGTGGAGGGGTTTCCCCGTGGCCGCATCTACAACTTTTCCGGAGATTTTAATACGGGGTAAGTTCTGAGCGGGTGTATTTTGAGGTGTGAGGACGGTCAATAATAGTCCGAAGATCGGAATGAAGAATGTTTTCATGCGAATGCCTTTCGAATCGCGTGGTGTTTTACTGGATGACGATCATGCTACATCTATTTGAAGATAAGAGAAAATGAAGAGAGAGACAAGGCTTTTTTGACTTCCCCCTTTTTTAAAAGGGGGATTGAGGGGGATTCCCTCATGTAATCCCCCATACTCCCTTTACGAAAGAGGACTTTTGCATTCATGTTTTCTTTTAAAACCTTCAGGAAGTTCGTTGCGATTACTCGACCACTTGTATCTGTATCTCCGACATCTCACTCTGTCCCGCGACTAAATCCTTCACATTGACGGTCAGCGTGTACTCTCCGGTTTTCACCTTCCCGAAATCGAGGGCAAAGTACTCCTGCGTATTTTTTTGATCTCCGTTCTGCTGGTACGAGGCAGACTGTGATGACTTTTTCCCAAACGGCAGGATTTTTTGAAAGAAGCTGGTTTTGGATGAACGAAGGCTGTATTCGATTTCGTAAGATGTCATTCCATCTCTACCGAACATCAGGTTGTACACTTCGAAGTAGAGATGGATGGGCTGACGTTTGGAGATGGTGAAGGATGGATAGGGCAAAACCGAAAGATCATTTTTCATGAAGGCTCTGTTTATCGCTTCCTCGGTGATTGGTTCGATTTTATGAGCGAGCTCGATGTCGCTCAGTTGAAGCCGTTCGTTTGAGGTTTTTGGGATGCTGAGGCTGTACGCTCTTTCGAACGCTTTGTTGGCCTGGGGATTTTTGATTTCCACAGCAATCGTATAATCTCCCGGGGAGAGGATTTCGTTGAACTGGTTAATGTAAATGCGATTTTGAGGTGAGGTGCCTGCAGGAAGTTGGACAGTTCTCCTCATGTTCTTTTGTGCAAGGATTGCGTACGAGGAGTCCCGCACGATGTAGGCGATATCAAGATCGGAGAATGAATCCCCATCTGTGTTTTCTTCCATGCTGATCTGATCGAAGGGAACGCCTAAGTAGATTTCCAGCCGAGGTAGGTTCTGCGGGTAGAACCTGGCCATGGCGATGGCGGCATGGAGGGGCAATGTTGGTTTTTTAAAGTCCGTCGTGACTTGGGGAAGGTTACTTTGGTTGACCGTGTTTTCTTGATAAGAATGATACATTTCTCTTTCAATTTGTCGGATTTTTTCAAAGGTTGGTCCTCCTGTTAACTTGATTGCGCTTTGAAGTGTCGTATAATGAAAACTTACTCCTGCCCGGTTGTCAATGAATTCGTAAAGACTCACGATTATCCCCAGAGTATCGGCTGCGGGTGTGATGTTACTGCGGTCCGGCGGAAGCATCTGGTAGAATCCGTGCTTGTCAAAGAAATCGAACACGATCTCACGGCCGAATCGGTTGTATATCCAGCACTCGTTCGGGTAGAGGCCGCCAGGCATGACCATCCGGACGCAATCATCGGGAGGACCATACTGGAGGTAAATCCGTCCGCGATCATCATAACCAAGAGTCCCAATCGAATACCACCTCCGAATGTAATCGAGCCTTTCCCAGTGTTCGATGAGTCTTTCGTTCTCCAGCGTGGCGGGCGTGGGATCCTGCCTCTGCCAGAAGGTGAGGAGGTACTTACCCTTGTCCGGAGCTTTCTTGTACGCGTTCTGCTCTTTCTCCGTCATGATGTCGAATATTTCTTTGAAGAGAGTATCTGCATAAGGATGATTTCCTAAGTTTTCGAGTCCTTCGTAGAAGACCGTCGTGGTTTCGTCAACATTCTTTTCCGAGGAAAGGGTGCGCGCATGTTTCAGGAGTTCCACTGGATCGAGATTCGCAATCTTTAAAAGAGAAGAGGATCTGTGGCGGGCGGAAAAAGAATCGTACTCCGAAGAAACAGTCTCGTCCGTTATGGGTGTGAGAATGTCGGGCTGCATTTGAATAGGTGGCGTATAGTCCAGGGGCAGCACTTCTGCGAATCGCTCCCAACCCATGTAACCGGTGGATGTGATGGCATAGGGGTTGCCGAGTCTGCCCGAAAGATCTATGGACACCGTATCCACATCCATCTTCAGCCAGGAGGATTGCATTCCGGCTCTTTGACGATTGCCCCTCGGATACTGCTCGGACTCTTCTTCCTTCATGAAAGCGACGCCCAGATAATCGGGAAACGAGAATTTCCTTTCGAATGGCGTCTCTTCGGATGAGAGCAAATACGCTTGTGCCTTTTTGCCCAAAGGAACATTCTTTTTGCTATCTGACATGTCCGGAACCTTGTACACCAAAAATCCCTCTTCTTCAAGGTTTTCTGAAATCAATGCGGTAAGAAAGTGTCTGAGTGATCCACGATAGACTTTCAAACGGTTTCGCGCCCATGTTTCCTCTTCCGCTTCGTCCTTCGGTTGAAGCGGTTCAAAGTGGGATCTGTATATGCAACTCACGGAAGCATCATCCGGGGAGAAGAAGTCTTCGAGATAGAGCACGACGCGATACCCGAGCGCCCTGTTTTCGATTTGGAGAGGCTTACTGGTCTTTGCCTTCAGTCCTCCTGTTGATTTACCGGTTTCAAAATCCAGGTATTCCGGGTTCAGGATTTTGCATTGAGCGGCGTTTTCGGAGGTGCCTAAGAACAGCTCTTCAAATTTCTTTAAGTTGGCTTTCCATTCGTGTGGGTAGGGTGCGGAAACGGAGAGCTGCGGCGCTTTGATGGGTACAGGAGCCAGTTGGAAATGGGTTTCTCTTTTGATGGGTTCTTTGAGGTCTATGGTCATCGATTGGAGTTGATACCCCATCATGGAGGCGACGAGTTCGTAGTGGCCGGAAGGGATATTCTCTATGGTGTAATGTCCATCTTTATCCGTGGCGCAGCCCAAAGTCGTGCCGGACAGGAAGACATTGGCGAAGTAGAGGGGCTGGCCTGTGGAAGCGTCCGTTACCCGGCCGGTGAGTTTGAATCGCTTCTCCTGCGGCGGCTGCTCGTAGAGGACGATCCGATCCTCCTGGACTTCCCTGAAGGCGAGACCGAATCCGTCGAGGATTTCTTTCAGCGCGTCTTGTGTGGTCTTTGCTTGGATATCGCATTTGACGATTTTTCCGTTGACGAGTTTGTCGTCGAAGATGAACTGGATGTTCGATTGTTGGCTGATTTCATTCAGGACGTGTCTGAGGGATTCGTTCTTCGACCGGATGGATATTTTTTTCGATTGGCCCATACCGACAGCAAAGCACGCGTGGATCAGCGTGAGGGCCAATAATAGATGGATTGTGCGTTTTTTCATTTGTCTGTCCTCCTTATTCGTGCAACGTATATCGATCAGCTTTTTTTCGACTTGAAGTTTCAGCGTCAGAGAAATGGACGAAAGCACCGTGTCGAGTGGCATGTTTTTGAACGATCCCGTGAGTGTATTCAGGCCGATGTCTTG
>JBDRSZ010000357.1:0-8152 GCA_043824415.1 bacterium
ATCAGATTAGTATTTCCTTATATGTTTGCCTTAAAAAAACACAAACGTGGTACGCTACCATTGAAAAAAAGCAACACAATTTTGGTACGCTTCCTAAAATTCAACTTCCTTTTTTTCAAATATACCATACAGCGTTGGCAAAACAAAAAGTGTCAGCAGCGTTGCCGTCGTCATACCGCCAACCACAACAATTGCCATGGGCCGCTGCACCTCCGCGCCTATCCCTCGCGAAACCAATAGCGGCAACAGCCCCAGAATTGTGGTAAGGGAGGTCATTAAAACCGGGCGTATCTTTTTCTTTCCGCCCAACATTGCGGCCTCTTGCACGTCATGACCCTCCCGACGATACATTTGGATGCGGCTCACCAGCATAATACCATCCTGCACTGCAACCCCAAACAGGGCAATAAAGCCCACCGCGGCTGGGACAGACAGATACTGTCCGCTGATCCACAGCGCCACCACACCGCCGATGAGGGCTAACGGCAGATTGATGTTGACGAGGAGCGCAATCCGTACAGACCCGAAGGTTGAAAACAGCATGATAAAGATGAGCAGTAATGTCAGGGGCACGATAATGGCTAAACGACGCATGGCACGTTGCTGATTTTCGAACTGTCCGCCGAATTCGATGTAATATCCTGGTGGAAAGTCCACATTCTCATCGATAATTTGGCGAATATCTCTGACGACACTCCCCATATCCCGACCACGGACATTACACTGCACCATCCACCTCCGCTGGTTGTCTTCCCGATTGACCTGCACGGGACCGATGACTGTTTTTATTTCGGCTACATCCGACAGTGGTATGAGAGTTCCCGCCGATGTATGTACATAGAGCTGGGAGATGGCTTCCACTGTGTTGCGAAATCTAGTTTTCATGCGCACTAAAATTTCAAATCGCCGGATTCCCTGATACACATTACCCACGACTTCACCCCCGATGGCCGCTTCCACGATCTCCTGCACTTCATCCACATTAATGCCGAAACGGGCGCACTTTTCGCGGTCAGCGATTATCTGAACCTGCGGTTGTCCAAAAGACTGCTCCACCGAAAGATCCACTACGCCAGGGACATCCTGGATTGCTTCCCGAATTTCTTCAGCCTTTTGTTTGAGCACTTCCATATCTTCACCAAAAACTTTAACGGCCAGCTCCGACTTCACTCCCGCCAGCAGCTCTTCAAAGACATTTTGAATGGGCTGTGCAAAACTGAGTTGAACGCCGGGATAGACAGAGAGAGTCTCTTCCATTTTCTCAATCAAGTCATCTTTACTTTTTGCTGTTTTCCACTCCGATAAAGGCTTTAATTCCATATGAATCTCGGCATAATTTACGGGATGGGGGTGTGATCCCGCCTCGGGCCGTCCAATTCTGGATATCACTTCTTCCACCTCGGGGAATTGAATCAGCTTCCGTTCCAAAGTCATGACCGATTCGGTGGCTTGAACCAGTGATGTGGATGGCGCCATGATGACCCGGAGTAATATCGATCCTTCTTCCAATGTCGGGATAAATTCCGTTCCTAAAAACGGTACCAGAAACAAGCTGAAAATCAATAACAGCGCACAAAAAACAATAACCCATTTTCGATGATTTAAACTCCATTTCAGTGCAGGCTCGTAGAATCGATTCAGTATTCGCATGAGCCTTTCGCCTTGTTTTTTTGTATTTCCCTTTTTCAATATAAACGTGGAAAGCACAGGCGCCAGCATCAATGCCGCAAGCAGCGATCCCAGCAGGGCAAAAGAAATTGTAAACGCCATCGGACTGAACATCTTTCCTTCCACACCTTGCAGAGTAAACAGGGGCAGAAATACAATAACAACGATGCTGATGGCGAAAAAGATCGGGCGTGCCACCTCGGCAGTGCTGTCCCGCACAATTTCAATTTTCGATTTTGTTTCCCCTTGTTCAGACAGGTTTCTATAGATATTTTCGACAACCACAATGGATGCATCCACCAGCATTCCGATACCGATTGCCAGTCCACCCAGGGACATCAGATTTGCCGAAAGTCCGAATTGCTTCATGAGAATGAACGCAATGAACATACTGAATGGTATGGAAACAACAACAATGAATGCAGACCGAACCTCACCCAGAAACATCAGCAAAACAAAAATCACCAGAATGGCGCCCATTAGAAGAGAGGATGTCACCGTGCCTGTCGCTTTTTGCACCAGTTCCGCCTGTTCATAATAGGGGATCATTTTCACACCTTCGGGAAGAGACTTTTGCAGCGAGGGTAATTTTTCGTATAAACGATCGATAACTTTGCTGGTGTTTTCACCGTAAAGCATAAGTACGATGCCGGATATAACTTCCTGTTCCCCATTTCGCGTTACCACACCACGACGAACTTGCGGACCAATTTTGACCTCAGCCACATTACTTAACAGCACCGGAAAGCCGTCGTACGTTCTTAGTTTTATCTGTTTTAGATCATCGGTGGAACCGACCAGTCCCAGTCCACGAACCAGATATTCTTCTGAACCTTTGACGATAAACTGTCCACCAACGTTTTTATTATTCGTTTGAATTGCCTGTATCACGTCATCAACAGTTAGATCAAATTTGATCAATTCATTGGGATCCATCAACACCTGGTATTGCAGCACATTGCCGCCAATGGATAGAATATCCGTAACGCCATTTACCGTACGCAGTTGGAACTTCACGATCCAGTCGTTGATGGTTCGCAGATAAATGTCAGGCGGCATCCCTTCGGTGTCTGCACCATCTTCCAAGGTGAGATAGTAGATAAAAATTTGGCCCAGCCCGGTAGTGATTGGTCCAAGAATCGGTCGTTCATCGCTATCTGGAATTTCTTCAGCCGCCTTTGCCAGCCGTTCTGAGACAAGCTGACGCGCAAAATAAATATCCACATCGTCTTCAAAATAAATGTACACCACAGCCATCCCAAATGCGGATGTCGATTTGACCTCGGTCACGCCTGGCAATCCGTTCATAGCATATTCAATGGGATAGGTGATAAACCGCTCTACTTCCTCAGGCGCCATTCCGTGTGCTTCAGCAAATACAGACACCATCACAGGTGAAATATCGGGAAATGCGTCTATTGGAAGCTGCTGATAGGAATGGATACCAAATCCGGCTAAAAAGATGATTAACATGAGAATCAGCAGCCTTTGTTTTAATGCGAATTGTACAAATCGTTCTATCATTCTGTACCTCCGTCAATGAGCATGACCGTGACCGAAGCTGCCTTTAGCCACTTCTGACTTAATAAAAAATGCGCCTTTAAAAACCACTCTATCACCTTCTTTTAATCCATCCACCACCTCGACCCAGCCGCCGCTTGATCTACCTATCTCTACTTCTCTGAGAGAGAAATGCTGTGGTTCTTCTTCAATAAATACAGCCTGATCACCATGCTCATCCATAATGACGGCATTTTCAGGTACGGCTAAAACTTCATCTTCATCCGTGCGTACCTTAACACGGCATGTAACAAAGAGATTGGGAATGAGAATGGCTTCTTTATTCGTTACGTCAATATAACAATCAATCGTTCTCGTTTTTCCTTTCACTTCTCTCCCGATCCTCACTATTTTTCCCTGAAATGTATTTCCCGGAAGATACTGTGGAATAACTTCTACGGATTGACCGATTCGGATATAGGCCAAATCTTTTTCATATAATGAGATCTGTACCCACAATCGGAGGAGATCGACAATATGAAACAGATCTCTGTTTGGTTCCACCCGTTGACCCAATCGAATCGACCAATCGGTGACTGTGCCGGCAATCGGACTTTTCAGCGTAAGCATGCCTGAATTGGAATGATCGCTCATCAGGGCTTCAATCTCCGACTTTGAAAATCCAATTGAGTAAAGTGCTCGCTCCGCCGCAGTTAATTCCGCCCGGGCGGACTGTGCCGCTGCTTCTTTTTCGATTAATATTTTTTCAGAGACGATTTTTTCTGCGATTAATGTTTGGTTACGAATCAGGTCCTTCTGGGCTAAATTATTTTCAGCCAAAGCGCGGATATATGCTGATTGCGCCGATCCTATTTCGGGCGACTCAATTCTGCAGAGAGCAATCCCTTTGGAAACCCTGTCGCCTAATCCCACAGGAATTTCCACAACACGCCCTCCAACCAGCGATCCCACCAGCGCCTCACCGTCAGGCCGGGCGACTACTTTGCCTGGGTACGTTTTAATTTGTTCAAATATCTTTTTACTAACAGGGACAATCTGTAAATCCACCTCTGCCATTACTTCAAGTTCAATTACAATCTCATCTGAAATATCTTCAACCTGATGTTCATCTTTGGGTTTATCTTCACGATCTTGTGCGCACGAAATCATCAGCACAAAACAAATTGAAATCACGATGCTGATTAAATATGTGATAATCTTCATCGAACTTCTCCTATGTAAAAGTTGAAAATCATCGACCCAAGACAGTACCCACTGCCAGTTCAATATCCGCCTGCGCTGCAAGCACTTGGAACAACGAATCAAAATAATCGACATTCACGCGATTCATCGTCCTCAACGCCTCCGCCAGCTCCAAATATCCCATCTCTCCCTCCTCGTAACTCCGCGTCGCAATCCGGACGAGTTCATCCACCTGCCGCAGCGTGTTTTCCTCATAATTCTGAACATGCTTCTCTGCCACTTGAAGCTGAGCAAAGGCACGATCGACCCCCAACCGTACAGACCGTCTCACCGACTCTGCTTCGAATTCAGCGGCCCGCGCCCGGTGCGAAGCGCTTCGTATCCTGCCCTGACCCCTCAGAAAAAACCAGAGGGGAACGGAAAGTCCGACTTCGCCGCCCCACCCCTTCGCTGGATTCACCCCGTTGAATTCCTGTCGGAAATATCGCACGTGGAATTGGGGCAAAATTTCAGTCCACGCCAAATTCCTCTCTGCACGCATCTGGCCGATCTGCGCATTAACCATCCCCATCATGGGATGCCAGAACAAAGCCGTCTGAAAGAGTGAATCCAACCTCAATGAAATCGCCTTATATTCAAGCACACCTTCCACATCCAGAGGATTCTCCATACTTCGTCCCAATATCTGTTTGAGTTCCGTACGCGAGACCTCTTCCCCTTTCTGTAAAGTAAAAAGCCGATTCTCGACTTCCGTCAAATCGACCCTGACCTTCAGTGTATCGTACGGAGAAGAATCTCCGGCAAGAACCCGAACTCGTGCTTTTTGGAAGACATCCTTCGTGACCTGTACGATGCTTTCATACAACAGAACCTGCTGTTCCAGCAAGAGCACTCTGTAAAACCGTTTCTTCACCTCGGACACGACACGATTCTTCAACATCAGATATTCCGCAGCAGCCCGTTTCTGCCGTTGGCGAAAGCTCACTCCCTTAAAAACGTATGCCAGCGGAAACTCAAATCCCTGTGCAATTCCCGTCTTCTTTTCCTCGAATCCGGAAAGAGAACGGACGCCTTCAGGAATTCCCTCCCATTCCACAAACAATTCTGGATACTCCGGAGAGATCCCCTCCCACACGTCCGCATTCACAGCCTTTAACTCCTGACAAGCTTTTAACAACTCAGGATTTTTAATAAGGGCTTCCCCAATCGCTCCGTCAAGAGTCAGTTTTTGACATTGACTCGGTCGGGAAAAAACAATACAACAAATCCACATGATATACAATAGTCCACGTCGCAACATTGGTCAACTCCATCATTTGAACAAAACAGCATCGAGCCAACAATCATGACGGTCAGCGCCCGGTAAACGGACACACACATCACTCTCGACATGCGCCGACTGATGATAAAAAAAGACGGACCGGATTATACTGAATGAATAGGAGGATGGTATACGAAGGGAATCCAGAGAAACTCGTATGAAGGCATTTCCTGAGGAGGGAATTCTACAAAAGGAAGTGTAATCTGAAACGTTAAAAAATCGTGAATACCGATAAAGCCGCCCTGACAAGAACAATGCAATTTTTTCTTAAAATCATCCTTCTCGGGATGATGATCCTGATCTTCAGAATGCGAGCGATGTTGTTCGGTACAATCGCTAAAAAATATGTGGAAGTGATAGCCGGAACATCTCTCAGTATCGATAATCTTCTCATGCGAATGACCGCAGAATCCCAAAGCAGTTAAGAACAACTCACTCACGATCAAAAGAGAAACGATTTTTTTCATCATAGCAGTCATCAGATTCCAGCCGGTTCTGAGAATCACCTGTTTGGGTACAGCCCTATGGTAAAGAATTAAAGAGTAAATAGCAAGATTTTTTTCACGCCAGATTTGGCGGTTATAACAAAACCCCCACCAATTTGGCAGGGGTTTTGTTGATAAACGAATAGATACTGAGAATTAATACATGTCGCCGCCGTACCCTCCAGGCATGGGCGGAGCCTTTTCTTCTTTAGGTTTTTCGGCTACAAGAGCCTCCGTCGTCAAGAGGAGAGCGGAGACGCTCGCTGCGTTCTCCAATGCGATGCGGACCACCTTCGTCGGGTCGATGACACCGGCAACCATCAGATCCTCGTACGTCTCTGTCTGCGCATTGAAACCATAAGCGCCCTTCTTGCCTTTCAATTCCTGAACGACAACAGAACCTTCGAGACCTGTGTTGTTCACGATCTGACGGACGGGTTCTTCCAACGCACGCTTGACGATTTCGGAGCCCACTTTCTGGTCGCCCTCTAATTTCGTCTTTTCTAAGGCAGGAAGACATCTCAGAAGTGCGACACCGCCGCCTGGAACGACTCCCTCTTCAACAGCCGCGCGCGTCGCGTGGAGTGCGTCCTCGACTCTGGCTTTCTTCTCTTTGAGCTCCACTTCAGTGGCAGCGCCCACGTTCAGTACGGCAACGCCGCCAGCCAACTTCGCCAGCCGTTCCTGCAATTTCTCACGATCATAATCCGAAGTCGTGCCTTCGATTTGTTTTTTAATTTGACCAATCCGACCCTGGATATCCTTCGAGGCTCCACCACCCTCAACGATAGTCGTATTGTCTTTATCGATGCGTACTCTCTTCGCGTTTCCCAAATCCGATATCGTAGCATTCTCCAACTTGAATCCTGCTTCTTCGGCAATGACCCGTCCGCCCGTCAGAATTGCGATGTCTTCTAACATGGCTTTCCGTCGGTCGCCAAAACCGGGCGCTTTCACTGCAGCCACTTTCAGGGTGCCCTTCAGTTTATTCACAACAAGCGTAGCCAAAGCTTCGCCTTCGATGTCCTCTGCGATGACCAGCATGGGTTTGCCCATCTGAGCGACTTTCTCTAAAACAGGAAGCAAGTCTTTCATGGCGCTGATCTTCTTGTCATAAATCAGAATCAATGGATTCTCTAAACCAGCTTCCATGTTCTCCGGATCGGTAACAAAGTAAGGAGAAATATATCCTCTGTCAAACTGCATTCCCTCGACCACTTCCATAGTCGTCTCGGTCGTCTTGGCTTCTTCCACAGTGATGACACCGTCCTTGCCGACTTTTTCCATGGCATCCGCGATGAGTTCTCCGATGGTACTATCGTTGTTGGCGGAAATCGACGCCACCTGCGCGATCTCTTTTCGATCCGTTACTGTTTTGCTCATCTTTTTCAGCTGACCCACAACCACCTTGACTGCCTCTTCGATTCCCCGTTTCAGATCCATCGGGTTGGCACCGGCTGTGACATTCCGCATCCCCTCGCTGAAGATCATCTGCGCGAGTACGGTCGCTGTGGTCGTTCCATCTCCTGCAACATCGCTCGTCTTCGAAGCCACTTCCTTCACCATCTGAGCGCCCATGTTCTCGAAAGGATCTTCCAAATCGATCTCTTTTGCAACGGTAACCCCGTCCTTCGTCACTGTCTGAGCTCCAAACCTCTTCTCGATGACGACATTCCGCCCTTTCGGTCCAAGAGTCACCTTGACAGCTGCAGTCAATTTATCGACTCCCCGCTTAAGCGCCTGACGAGCATCGGCACCATATTCGATCATCTTTGCCATTTTTCAAAAACCTCCTCTAATTATGAAACAATAGAAATGAAAATACATTTCAAATGATTGCGAGGATATCGCTTTCTCGAACGATGAGATATTCCTCGTTGTCGATCGTCACTTCTGTACCCGAATATTTACCGTACAGAACAGTATTGCCGACCTTTACGCTCATAGGGATCTTCTCTCCCGTTTCAGAAATTTT
>JBDRSZ010000358.1:0-2765 GCA_043824415.1 bacterium
AGAAGTCCGGCATAGTATTTCTGTCCCTGCACATTCCCGTGTCTGAGCGCGACTGCCCTGTTGTCGAATAACGAAAATCGCGAAGCCGGCTGCCATTTCGGTTGACTCCCCACCAGATACGTATAGACGTTAAACCTATTGTAGCCCGCATTCGTTAGATCGATGACGACAGCCAGTGAATCGTTCGCGCCCGGATACCTTCCGAGGGACTCCAAATCGTACGGAACAGCGTCCAATTGCGTCGTGATGACGCCGTTGACGACGTCATAAATATAAATCCATTGTCTCCGGGTCCGGACGAATATGAAATAGCCGCTCGCGTTCGTTGCATTGTTATCCGCAAGAATGACCAGTCCGCCGTTCTCTTTATCCGCATCCGACGTCGGATTCGTGACGCTGTTGCCCCAGGCCAACTTCACGGATACCGGATTCGTGATGGCGTTATAAAGTGCCATTTTCCCCCATTCCTTATTGTTCAACCCATCTTTGACTTTGAATTCCTTCTTGATTGTATCGATACCATATTCGTTCGTATCGTGTACACATTTATCCCCCAGTGCATCCCTGTCGAAATTATCCGTGGTCTCTCCGACCGATTGAGTCAGTCCGGGAACGCTCGAGGAAATATCCCCGGAATTACCCCAATGATCGGTCGCGCGGATAACAAAATAATACTGGACTCCGGACAGGAGGCCGTTCACGACAACGCTCTCCTGGCTTCCCTGCCACTGGGGTGCGGCCACACCCGCTACGATGCTCGCGTCCTTGAAATTATTTACATCGATCGGACTCGTTGAATACCGAAGATCGTAGCTGGCCGCCCTTGTGCTCGGCTCGTTCCCGTCGCTGCCCACGGCAGTCCACCAAAGTTCGATCGAAGAGTTCGTCCTTCGCGTCACCTGCATGCTGATCTGAGCCGGCAGCACGACATCGATCAACTTGGACTTGGCCTCGAACCAGTCGATGAGTGCAGCATCTGCGGGAGGTGTGCCCGTCGTTCCCCTGAAGAGGATTCCGGAATAAGCTTTCTCCTTCGTACCGATGGCTTCTGTCGTCGTGTGGACGAGACGTTCCGAATTCGCTCCCAGCGATACATGGAAGATATGATCGTTTCCGTCTCTGATATACGTCACGCTGAACACATCGCCCGGCGCATAATCCCAATCCCAATCGGAAAGCGGATCGTCACTCGTACTCGCAATCCGATTATTCAGATCTGTAACTCCATTCACAACGGGATAAATGTGGATGTTCTTTCTCCTCACATGCACCATATAACCCGTTGCTGTAGCCACATCTGTCGTGTCCATCGCAATCAACAATCCCGCGCCCGACAGCAGATCCATGACGTTTGCCGAAGTCGTATGAAATTTCATCGAAGCGGTATTCATGCCTCGTGTCGAATTCCATATCGCGTACTGCGCCCAGTCTCCGCCTGCGGCATTAGAATAGATCGCACCGCCTCCGCTCTCGCCCACATCATGGAATTGAATACTGGCGCTCGCCCTCCAGCCGTTGATGTTATTCAGCGCGCCCGTACGGTTAAAATTATCGACGATTCGCGGTCCCAATTCATACAAATAATCAATGACATGATTCGCATAAATGCGGGCCATCTCCACATAGCCTTTCGGATTGGGATGAATTTTGTCCACTGCCGGAGAATAATAATCCGTCTGGTGCAAATAGAACGGGGCGTGCATATCCACAACCGAAATTCTTTCAGGATTCCCAAGAGGAACCGGATAATCCTGTACAAGCGTCTGCACCAACTGTTCCACTTTGGTGTTGTAATCCACAATCTGAACGTTCTGGCCTAAAAAATCATCATACGGCACTTTCGGTATAATTTTACAGACAAAGACACGATTCACACTCGGATAATTTAAGATCGTTCTTAACAGCTGATTGAGCTGATGCATGACCGTGCCGGATTGATTGGGGTTGCCTATGAGCTGTCCGCCCAGAACATTGTTCGTTCCAATGTGCAAAAGGACAATCTCTGGATCATGATCATTGAGTTGAGGCACCACATTATAAGCATGAAGGCTATCCGGTAAGAATTGCCCTATTCTCGCTTGATCGTAGAAATGTCCGAAGTAAGGATATCCCACCGGACCCACGAGCTGGACATTTTGCTCAGCAAGATAATCCATTAAATGATCCCTGTACCCGTATTCCGGGGGCACAGGATCGTTTCCGGCATGTTTTCCCAGAGTGATAGAGTTACCCACGGGCATGATTTTAGTCTGACTCATCAACTGTTGAAAAGAAAGGAATATCAGAATCGTAAGGGTTGGAGTCAAACGGTGGAATGAAAAGTCGGCTCTCGACTTCATCATTTTTCCCTCCTAAGACAGAATATCAAAAGGGTATGTACACTCACACTGGCATTGACGCTATCTATTCAGAATAGTCCAATGCCCATACGTTCTCGACGTATTCGGAAAAGATGATACGATCCTTCCTAAGCAAAAAAGGTGCCATAATTCCGAAAATTTCTGTGCGCCGTAACACCTTAACAAACAGCTATATAAAAAATCGAAAAAACCGTATTCGTCCTCCTTCCAATCCGTTGCTTAGCCGAAAACAGCCCACATGTCCGTTTTCCAGCCAGACGATCGAACAACTCCTTTACATGTTAAAATTATTTTTGTATATTATTCCACCAGTAAGGAGAAAATCCATGCACAGATTGAATCCCGAAGCCGATGAACTAAACCAAACAATCACAAGAGCCAATCCAAGCGTCTATCGTTCATTGT
>JBDRSZ010000359.1:0-8677 GCA_043824415.1 bacterium
ATACAATGTATAGGGAGCGTGTGGTTATGTCAGGAAGGATGGTCCCGAGGTAGAGTAGTGTACGGAAAGGTAGATACGATTTTCCGCTTTGTTTTATCTCAAAAGGCCTTCTGATGAGATGACTGAAGGCGATGTGTGTGATGAGATCAGGCATGCACTTTTAACTCGATCTGGAATGTTTTACGGTTGAAACGAAAATGGCGTATGCACAAGAATGCGACGAGGAGGGCGGGGAACGCAGAGATCCAGATTTTGGCTTTTCGATTTCTTGAGACGCGGAGGGAGACGGCTTCAAAATACCCTTCTTTATGAAAAATGGCAATCAGGCCGATATCTTTACCTGTTTGAAGACCGGTCGTGTCCGAATAAACCCGTATGGATGGGCCTTTCTTTTGAATGAGTTCAAAGCCGTCCGTATATATCGATCCGATGCTGGATTCTTCAAATTTTGTGACGAGCTGACCGTCGAATTCTTCTGGATGTTCGAGACATTCGTTGAGCGCTATCCAGGGATGAGAGTGCACGCTGAAGTAGGACAGCGCGAGCAATATGAGGCATAATACAATGATGGCTGCGAGGCGTCTGAGATCCATTAAAATTCCCCTATTTTTTCCGGCCTCAATATACGCGCATTGACGGAATAATGCAACAAAAATATATAGTATGATGAATTCACAAACCACGGATGAACACGGAGTAAGACACGAAAATTAAAAACACAGTCAAATTGGTTTATGATTGTGTTTCAGATTATTTCTTGTTAACTCTGTTCATTTTAATCCCGCCAGAGGCGGGCAAGGGTTTAATTCCCCGCTCCTTGCGGCGGGGTAGTTCATTTTTCAATGTTTTTATTTATCTGTGCTGTTCCGTGTTGATCCGTGGTGAATAATTCAGGACAGATGTGATCGGTTTTCCCAATTTCAACTTGCATGGGACGATTTTTCTTGTTATACTCTTTCAATAATATGAGCGGATCGTATGAAGGGCAAGCGTGAATGAAGATCGGAATCATGTCGGACAGCCACGATAATCTGCCTGCGGTCTCGAAGGCGGTGAGTGTTTTCAACGATGCGGAAGTCTCACTCGTCATCCATGCCGGGGATTTTGTGTCGCCATTCGTATCCGAGCCTCTGAAGGAATTGGAGTCTGAGTTTGTGGCGGTGTTCGGGAACTGCGACGGCGAACGATTCGGACTATTCCGCGCTTTCGGAGAACGCATCCATAGGGCACCCCATTCGTTCGAGTGGAGCGGGAAGAGAATTCTGATTCTCCACGAACCGGACAACCTGGATGCGCTTGCCGCGAGCGGCCATTTTGATGCGGTCATTTACGGCCATACGCACGATGTGGATGTCCGGGAAGGGCGGACGCTGATCGTCAACCCCGGAGAATGCTGCGGGTGGCTGCGGAGGAGACGAACCGTAGCGCTCTGGGATGTTGCATCTGGCGGTGTGGATATTGTATCCATCTAAACCCAATGGCTGAATGGGTGTAACCTTTTCATGACCGTCCCGTCTCTATAGGTGAGAAATGAAGACGAGCGCTTTTCAAAAACTACTGCGGGAGCATCGGCACCGAATTTTCAGCCATGCGTTTTATTTCCTGAGGAATCGGGAGGACGCGGAGGATGTGACTCAGGAAGTCTTCATCCGGTTGTGGAAACATTGGGATACGGTTGATAAATTTAAAGTGGTGGGTTGGATGTTGCGAGTGACACACAATTGTTGTATCGATTTTACACGGCAAAGAAAGGCTTCCGTCGATATTTCGAGATTCTCGGAAGAAAGGAATTTGGAATCCATGCCTTCGACGAATAATGTGTACGCTGATCCGGAGTTACAACTGCAATTAACGGAAACGCAAAAGACTTTGCTGTCTGCTATGGAAGCGCTGTCAGAGCGGACGCGGAGCATGCTTCTGATGCACTACTTTCAGGGTCTGAAGTATGAGGAGATCGGAGAGATTTTAGATACAAAAGGCAGTACGGTGAAAGTCGCCGTGCATCGGGGAAGGAGAGAGTTAAGTTGTATCTTAGAAAATCAATTTCCTGAAAGCGTAGGGAAGGTGGCCGATGAACGCGCCATGTGAAGACATCCGTATGCTTTTCGAACCGTTTCTGGACGGTGGTCTGTCGAAACGCGAACGAATCCGGGTGAAGAAGCACTTGAAAGCTTGTCCGGCCTGCCGTTCCGAATTGGACAGGGAACGTGAAGTGGTCGATTTGTTGTCGGCCCTTCCCGAAGCCAAGTGTCCGGAAAACGTCGTCCGGAAGATTGAAGAGGAGACTTTCGGCAGGGAAAAGAAAAAATCGTACATAAAACGATGGGTATTCGGCGGCCAACGCTTCCGCTGGGGGACGCTGTCGGTGGGCGTTGCTGTGGTGGCTGTTATTATCCTGCTCGTTGTTCAGCCGCTTGGCGACCGCAGTCAACCGGATCGGGTTCAGTACTCTCAGGAAGAGGTTCAGAAAGCAAAAGACGAGGCGAAGTGGAGTCTGGCTTATTTGGCAAAAGTAGTAGGCGAAACTGAAAGAAATGTTGTCGAGGACGTCCTGCTTAAAGATGTTCCATCGACATTGAGAAAGAGTATTCGAAAGACGATACCTATTTTTGGAGGAGATGAACAATGAAAACCATGAAAATATTCATCGCATTCATCATCCTTTTTACTGTTTGCGTTAGCGCCAGTGCTCAGGAGAAGGATTTGAAGAAGCATCCTGGGTATATCGACTTGAAGCAAATAAGAATACCCGACCATACCTCAGAGGTCACCGATATCGATCTGGGGCCTGCCCTCCTGGCTCTCGCTCGACTTGGCGTTAATGAAGACGAGGATTTCGGTAAGGGTTTGGCGGGAATCCTTTCTATCCGCGTGAAATCCTACGAGATAGAGTATGGGGATGCGAGGGAAATCCGTCCAACCATGGATAAGCTGGAGAAGAAGTTAGAGCAGGACGGATGGATGCGGCTCGTTCGCACGAAAACCCGTGAAGAGATGACGAACATCAGTATGAAGGTCGTGGATGGCAAAGTCGTGGGATTTTTTCTGATGTCCATCAACGGTGATGAAGTTTCGTTCATCAACGTTTTTGGCGGGAATATCGATCTGAATAGCATCAAGAATATTGGCATGGGTCTGAGCGGTTCAGCCCTGGACAGTCTGGGGAAGAGTTTAAAGCATCGGTTCTAATCGACTTTCAAGGTAGTGCGAGGATATCATGAAGACGCTTAGATTTGCTCGATTCGTTCCGATCATCGCTCTGGTTTTTCTTTCATTTTCACCCGGAACCGGCAATGTAGAGATGAAGCTCCGTGAATGGAGAAAAGGAGTCTGGCTTTTACCGGACGGATCATTCACTGTCTATACAAACAGCCACTACTTTGTGCTCGTTGCGGGCGGTGACAGCGCGACGCAGAACGTCTACTGCGGCGCCTCACAAGTACGGTACCATGCAAAGGGCATGGCCAGAAAACAAGTATTGAGAATACGCCGCGTCCCCGGAGGAGAATCCACGTTTTACAAAAAGAACGTATTTCAATCCGACGGTACCGAAGCGCCGATGGACATCGATGCCAGCCTGTTTTCGCCGGGTGTCTGCAATGTCAAAGACGGAATCATCTATGATTCCATCACCGAGGTGACGGATGCGTACATCCTGCTTTCGACCTGCAACGGAGATAAGGAGAAGATTTTTTCGAACGGTGTTTCCGTGTACATACCGGCCGGAGGAGGCGAGGCTTATGCCTATCGGATTGAATCGATTGAGTGATCCCAATTCAGAAGGAGGAATAAAACGATGAGTGCGAGAAGAGTATCTTTCCTGTGTGCGATGCTGTCCGTGTTTTGTCTGTGCGTGAAGGCCCAGGATGTTGACGTGACGAAGCTTCCAGGGTACATCGATCTTGAGAAAATCGAGATTCCCGATAAGGCGGGAGAATTGATGGATGTGTCCATCGGTCCCGCTCTATTGAAAATTTTCGGAAGCCATGATTCCTGGGAAAAGGACAGCGATGGATTCCTTGGAGGTATCGTCTCCGTCCGTATAAAGTCTTTCGAAGTCGGGCACGATGCATTTGAAAAAGTACGTCCGATCATGGATGAGATAGAGAAAAAATTGAAGCGTGAGAATTGGGAAATGCTCGTCCGTGTGAAGGATGATGACCAAACCGTCAATGTCAGTATGAAGCTTGAGGGTGAGAAGATTGTCGGCATTCTGGTGATGGCGGTCGATCCCGGCGACGACGTGATGTTCGTGAATGTCGTGGGGAGTGACATCCGTTTGGATCGAATCGGACGTATGGGTTTGGGATTGGGAGGATTGCATATGGGCAGGTTTTTCAGACATCGACACAGGTATTAATCTTGAATTTGTAGATGATTCGAATCTAAACGTTTTTTACATGTTACATCGTTACCAGCCGGACACTGCGTGTGTTCCGGCTTTTTTCTTCTCTTTCGACCACTTTCCGCTTGCATCTCTGTGTCTGTTCGAGTATTTTGTATCCAGTTTTATTTTGAGTACTCAATGAATATATTTAAAAAACCACAGAGCAACACTGAGTAGAACTCGGACTCTAAAAAGGAATTATAAATTGTATTTTTTTCTGTGTTATTCTGTGTAATTCAGTGGTGGGTATTTTCATTTAGGAATTTTCGATGCTGTGGAAACCGTCTCCATTGTCTTCCGGAGGAATCATCCTGACGTACCAGTGCAGCAATCAATGCAGGCACTGTTTGTACGCGAGCTCTCCGTCCTGGAAGGATTGGATTTCTGAGGAGAATGTCGTTCAAATTCTGGAAGGATTGAAGAAGCACGGCCGATTCTTAACGGGACTTCATATTGCGGGCGGAGAGCCTTTTCTCAAGCCGGATATCGTTGAATTCGTCGTTCGGAAAGCGGTCGAGCTGGGTATCCCTTTGGATTATGTGGAGACAAACGCATTCTGGTGCTGGAATGACGACAAAACATTTGAAACCTTCACTCGTCTGAAAGAAGCGGGCCTTCCTGCTGTTTTGGTGAGCGCCTCTCCGTTTCATCTCGAATTCGTGCCGATGGAGAAGACGCGTCGGGCGGTCCGAGTCGGAAGAGAAGTGTTCGGCAGAAAGGGTGTCGTTATTTTCACGGATTTTTTTTATGAACAGCTGCAGGATGTGAATCCGCAGCATCCCGTGTCTTTGGAAGACTATATCGAAGCATTCGGACAGGAGAGAGCGTCTCTGGCGTTTGCCGCGGAATATTCTCTCATCCCGAATGGTCGTGCCGCGACGAGACTCGTCCATCTCTACGCTCGTCATCCCGCATCTTATTTTTTCGGTGGCACGTGTGCGCTAGAACTGTCGAGTCCGCATCACATCCACATCGATCTGTACGGGAATTACATCGCCGGTCTTTGCGCCGGAATTTCTTTGGGCGATGGGCGGAATCTGGAATCGTTGTACGCTGGTATCGATCTGGATGAAAGGCCGGTTCTGGAGAAATTAATCCGAGGGGGCGTGGAATCTCTTTTCAGCTGGGCGGTGCAGGAATTCGAGTATAAAGAGAATATTGATGGATACATCGCCAAATGTCAGCTTTGTTTGGACATTCGGAGGCATTTGGTCAGGGTCTGTGCCGGGCTTCGTGAGCTGGCGCCATTGGGATTTTATCAAAATTTGGAATGAATTGATCTATGATGGACAAAGATAATGACACCGGACGAATCGTCAAGCGCGATTCCATTTTTCAGGGGGAGTACCTTAAACTCGAAAGGTTGAAAATCAGTCTGCCCGACGGACGTTCGGGCGTGAGAGAAGTCGTCTGCGTTCCGGACGCCGTGGCCGTCCTTCCGGTGGATGAAAATCGAATCGTTCATCTCGTTCGGCAGCACAGGCCTGCCATCGGTCGGACACTGATCGAAATACCGGCGGGTCTTTTGGATGGTGGTGAGGATGTCCGTGATGGTGCGCTCAGGGAATGCGAAGAGGAGATCGGCTACTGTCCGAGAGTGTTGAAGGAACTCATCACGTATGCCCATGCGGAGGGATACTCGACGGGATTCATCACGCTTTTTTTAGGAACGGATCTCGAACACACGGGAAAGATGAATCTGGACGCGACGGAGTTTTTAGAACCAATTTCGATGCCTTTCGATGAACTCGTCGATCTTGTAAGAAAAAATCAAATCATCGATTCAAAGACGATTTTGAGTACGCTGTTGTGTGAGCACTTGCTTTAGGATTGGATAATTTCTGTTGTAGTATCAGGTCATCGTTTGTTTTATAAGCGTCCTCTGATTTTTATTATCGGACGAATTCATTCCATTTATCCCTCTCCCTTTCCAAGGGAGAGGTTAGGTGAGGGTTTATAGGATTTGCAGAAATAATACCTTATTGATTGGAGAAAAACACCCTCTCTTTGTCTCTCCCTCAAGGGAGAGATGATAATTGAAATATTATTTCTGCAAATCCTTGATGAAATAGGCATTTTTTCTGAAGTCATTCCTTAAAATAGAATTTCCGTTTTGATCACTTGAACCTGCCGACGGAGGCCATAGGCTCGCCCTTGCTCATGGGCGGCGTGGCGATGACGTACAGGATCATCCCGTCGTAGGGTGATTTTACTTCCTGGATTCTGTTCCCGAAGAAGTCGGTCAGGTAACCGATGAGTTCGCCTTTCTGCACGTGATGCCCGCGGCTGACGAGCGGGTAGAACAGTCCGTCGTGTTCGGCCTGGATGATGGTGTATTCCTCCACCCAGACCGGATCGCAAATCAGCTCCGGTTTTCCCTCTATCATTCTCAAATGCTTCAGGATGTTGAGCGTGCCGTGGACGACGCGAACGATGTCTTCCTCGTCCGTCCGGCCCAGCTTACCCGATTCGATGGTGATGGAGGGTTTGCCCATGAGGAGGGCGGTGTTGCCGCAGTACACGGACTGGGAGAGATCCTTGGGTCGGCCCAGGTCGCCGACGATAACTTTGAACCCGTAGTTCACGGCGAGCTCTCTGGTTTTTTTGTCCAATTCCGGGTTGCCAATCTTTGTGCAGTAAAGATACGGCATGAGGTCTTCGTTCCCGTCGCCGCAGTGGTTGTCGATGAGGAAATCGCACTGCTTGATGACTTCGTTCGTGATCTGGTAGGCGATGCGCTCGCATTGGGTCCCGTCGATTTTGCCGGGGAATACGCGGTTCAGGTTTTTCCAGTCGTTGGGATTGTAGTAGACTGTCCTCTTCAGGAATGAGGGCATGTTGGCCACGTGCACGAGGATGACCGCTCCGGTGAGTTCGGACGGATTCAGTTTTTTGTTGAGCCGCTGGAGCGCGAGCACAGGCGGGTACTCGTATCCGTGGATTGCGGCGGTCAATGCGAGCACCGGACCGTCTTTCATGCCGTTAATGACGGTGATGGGAATCACCGTTTCCGGCCCGTCTTTTCCGGCGGGGACGATGATGTATCCGTCTTTTTTCTCACCAGCGTTGGCCGTGACTTGTCCGACTTTTAAGGTCTTGTTGGGAAGCACAGCGGTTGTCATCAGGAACATGCACATCAAGATGACCAGCAACGAGAATGTTTTTTGAGATCGCATTTTCAGGCCCTCCTTCGTCTTCGAAAATTTATTTCCGTAGAAGGACACCTTCTTGTAGAAGGTTACCTTCTGTTGACTGTCATAAGAATCGCCAGAGATATATCTTGAATAGGTGCTTTACAAAAATAGGAAAAGTATTGCTTATTTGCAAATAGTATTATGGATTGTGTCGTTAAAGAAGAATTGAATTTTAGCAAATTTCATTTTACGATCATAGGCAGGATGTCATGCCTGAAATTTTTAATCAGGCATCCAGGGGGTGGGGATAATTATATGGATTCCCGCTCAAAACAACGCGGGAATGACAAACCCACATGTTATTCAATGATTATATAATTTGTTCCATTTTTTCTTTTAAGTATCTATTTTATAAAAATTCAACAAACAGGTCTGATCGCCCATTGAGGGTTTATTTATGGCGATGAAAAAATTGTCCTTGCTTTTTAATTGCGAATTTGTTACCATTTTTTAAGATAAGAAGCCGCAATCATTTTTCCCGCCGTGAGCATCTTCTGTTCGGAGCGGTTTCTTGGGGAGGGGCGAACGATGAGGGGTATTGATGACAAGCGCAGGCGTTTATATTTTTAAAGCTTGTGCTTTAAGAAAGATACAATTTGGGAACGTTCGCTTTTGATGCAAAAAATGTTTGAACATTCAGAATTGTCCATTCATGGTTGGCACACCGAGGGATGCGTCCATTTCGCATCCTTAAGAATAGAAGACCGTCTTAAATCGCTTAGCATACGATTTCATTTTTTCTTGGAGAGGTATTGAACGCTCTGCTGGATGATTGGTGTGAGGTAGAGAGCGCGGCGATTAGGGGGAAATGGTTATATATAGCCAATTAAAATGATAAATTGGTACGAAACAATGATGACGAATAGACATATGATTTTCGATATATGTGGTTATGATTCAAAATGAATACAAATATCTATAGACAAAATTGTACAGGGGTGGTCATTTTCAAATGGCCAACCCTTACCGAATAATAGTGGTTTAGCCATTAAAATGTGAGGTGTAAACATGCTAGTAGAATCAAAGAAAAGTTTTAAATTTGGTTTTGTATTAAATGAAATGGAACTAAGACGAATTGTTGACACAATAAATGAAC
>JBDRSZ010000360.1:0-4460 GCA_043824415.1 bacterium
GCCGGGGATATGGGAGAAATGAGAAAGGTATTGTTGTCGTATCCGACGGAAAGGAAATCAGAGTGAATGCCGAAGCGGCCGGTGATGAACCCATGCTCCTGGCCCGAAGGCTGGAAGGAATCCCTGTTCTCGTAGGAAGAGACCGCGCTGCAACGGGCAGACTCGCTGTTGAATCTTTCGCGTGTGATGTGCTTCTTTTAGACGATGCTTTTCAACACCGAAGAGTGAAGCGGGATCTGGATTTCGTCGTCATGGATTCGACGAATGCTTGGGGAAACGGAAGATTGCTTCCCGCCGGCCCCCTGAGAGAATCGCTCGGGGCTCTGTCGAGGGCGGATGTGGTTTTTTTCACACGATGCGATGTGTTGATCGATGTCGAGGAGGCGGTGAAGCGCGTCCAAAGATATACGCGCGCAAAGATCCTCTTCGCCTGGCATCGGCCGTTGGAATGGGTGTCCGCTCTGGATGGAGGAGAGTATTCCTTAGATTTTTTAAGGGGGAAAAGAGTCATGGGATTTGCCGGAATCGGGAATCCGGAGGCGTTTCGGAGCACCCTCAGAGCGACGGGCGTCGATCTCGTCCGATTGATCAAGTTTAAAGACCATCACTGGTATAATCGGGGGGATTTCGAACGCATCGCCAGAGTCGTCCATACAAGCGGAGCGGAAGCGATTGTGACGACGGAGAAAGACAGCGTTCGCCTTTCTGTGCCTCAGGCATGGGAGGTCCCGGTGTATTATCTGAGAATAGATTTCGAAATTCAAGGCGGATTCGATGCACTCAAGCAGGTTATCGATTCAGCGTTGAACGCATAGTGAATGAAGGGGTCGATCGATGTATAAAAAGCGGATCATGGTCGTCGATGACGATCGGAATACAAGGTGGTTGATCGAAGATATATTAACGAAAACAAAAGAATACGAGGTCGTGCAGGTCTCGAACGGAGAAGCCTGTCTGAGCAAGCTGGAAGAGGATCCGGTCGATCTCGTGCTCGTGGACATACAGATGCAGGGAATCGACGGGATCGAGACGCTGAGGCGAATCAAAGAACGGTACCGACATCTCCCCGTGGTCATCATGACGGCTCACGGGACGATCGAGCGAGCGGTCTCTTCTATGAAATTGGGATCGTATGATTTTTTAACGAAGCCGTTTCCAGGGGAGCGTCTTAAGGTCACAGTCAAGAATGCCTTGGAGGCCAGCGCCCTGGAGACGGAAGTGAAGAGTCTGCGGTCGGAGCTGCAGGACCGGTACCAGTTTGAGAATATCGTCGGCCAGAGCGGCGTGATGCAGGAGCTTTTCCGGGCCGTGGAGAAGGTCGTAGACAGCGAAGTGACGGTCCTCATCCAGGGAGAGAGCGGAACGGGGAAGGAACTGTTTGCGAGGGCCATCCACAACAGATGCAAGGCTCGTCATGCGAAGCCTTTCGTGGCAGTCAATTGCACGGCGCTTCCCGAATCTCTGCTGGAGAGCGAACTCTTCGGGCATGAGAAAGGAGCCTTTACGGGCGCCGCTTCGAAACGGATCGGTAAGTTTGAAATGGCGGACGGCGGCTCTGTGTTCCTGGATGAAATCGGTGATATGAGCCTTTCCACGCAGGCGAAAATATTGAGAGTCCTTCAAGAAAGGGAGTTCGAACGCGTGGGAGGAAACAGCCTGGTTAAGGTGAACATCCGGCTCATCTCTGCGACGAACAAAAACCTCGATGAAGAAGTTCGGAAAGGAACGTTCCGCGAGGATCTTTTCTACCGCATCAGCGTTTTCCCCATCAAGCTGCCCCCCCTCCGGGATCGGAGAGCCGATATTCCGCTTTTAGCCGCGCATTTCATCGACCGATACAGCAAGCGCGAAAAGAAAAGCGTGGAAAGCATTCACCATGAAGCGCTGAACATTCTGATGAGCTATCATTGGCCCGGGAACGTCCGGGAATTGGAGAATGCCATCGAGAGGGCTGTCGTTATTGTTAGTTCAAAGAAGATCGACGTGGAAGATCTTCCGCCCCATATCGTGACGATCGGGAAGGAGAGGATCGCAGATCCGGCGAGCATTGCAGATCCCGTGGAGACACTGCCCAAGTGGATTGAAAAGCTGGAAATCGAGGTCTTGAGGAAGACACTCCTGGAATTTGAGGGGAACATCACCCGGGCAGCCAAGAAGCTGGGCATCGGGCGGGCGACGATTTATAGGAAGGCGAAGAAATACAATTTACCCATTTCGAGATGAGGAGAGGCATTTTTGGCCGAGATTTCTGATTTTCTTGTGATCGGCAGCGGCGTGGCCGGACTCTCGTTCGCTCTGCGTGTCGCGGAGTTTGGAACGGTCACAATTCTGACGAAGAAGGAACGCGTGGAATCGAATACGAATTATGCACAGGGCGGTATCGCAGCGGTCTTTGGTCCCGACGATTCGTTCGATCTCCACATTCAGGATACTTTAACGGCGGGCGTCGGACTTTGCCGTCTCGATGCCGTCGAAACGATCGTCAAGCAGGGGCCGGAGCGGATACGCGACTTGGAAAAATGGGGCGTGGCTTTCACGCATCGCGACGAGAAGGGGACTCCTTTCGATTTGGGTCGGGAGGGAGGTCATTCGAAGAATCGGATCGTGCATGTGAAGGACCGCACGGGAATGGTGATGGAGGATGCTCTCTTGGAAAGAGTGAAGAACCATTCAAATATACAAATCCTGGATAATCATGTCGCCGTGGAATTGATTACCGAACATCATCTGAAGGGCAAGGAAAAAAAGGGGGAAGAAACCATTCACTGTTGGGGGGTCTATGCCCAGGATGGAAAGACGGGAGGGGTTGAGAAATATGTGTCCAAAGTGACGCTCCTTGCCTCGGGGGGTACAGGCCGGGTTTATCAGCACTCGACGAATCCGTCCATCGCGACGGGAGATGGGATTGCCATGGCGTTCAGGGCGGGCGCGGAGATCGCGAATCTGGAGTTCATGCAGTTCCATCCGACCGCGCTGTACCATCTGGACGGCGAGTCTTTTCTCATCTCAGAGGCGGTGAGAGGATTCGGTGGTGTACTCCGGACAAAAAATGGGAACGCCTTTATGAAGAAGTACCATCCGCAGGCGGATCTCGCGCCCCGCGACGTGGTGGCCAGGGCCATCGATTCTGAGATGAAACAAAAGGGAGAGGATTGCGTTTTTTTAGATGTCACTCTTTTTAACGCGGAAGAGGTGCGGGACCGGTTTCCCCAAATTGACGAACGTTTGAAGTCACTGAAGATCGACATGACGAAAGAATGGATTCCCGTCGTACCCGCAGCCCATTACATGTGCGGCGGAGTTCTGACGGACTTGGATGGCCGGAGCACGATCGAGGGTTTGTACGTCACAGGCGAGGCGGCTTGCACCGGCGTTCATGGCGCCAACCGGCTGGCCTCCAATTCCCTCTTGGAGGCACTGGTGTTTTCCGAGAAAGCCTCGGCGACCGCGGTCCGCTACATCGAGAAGAAAGAGACATCCGTACCTGATGTCCCGGTTTGGAATGATGAGGGGACATTCGATCACGAAGAATGGGTTCTCATCTCCCACGATCAGCGAGAGGTTCAGCGGCTGATGTGGGATTACGTGGGTATCGTGCGTTCCGATGAGCGGCTGAGACGGGCGGAGAGGAGAATCGGACTCATTGCGGATGAGGTGGAAGCCTTTTATAAAAAAACCACAGTCACACCCGGACTCCTCGAGCTTCGCAATCTGTCGTGCGCGGCCTCTCTCATCATTCGTTCCGCGCTCTTCCGCAAGGAGAGCCGGGGCCTCCACTATACGACGGACTATCCGGAGAAGGACGACAAGAATTGGCTGGGCTATACAGTGCTTTGCGGGAATGAAATATCCCTGAGGCTGTTGGCGTCCCTGTCTTAGAAGTTACTCACTCGACTTTGGTCAATCTGATCATTTTTAATAAAACGATCCAATCAGAAGAGCGATTTTCAAAAAATGAACAATCGCTCCCTCTCCTTTTCCAAAGGAGAGGTCAGGTGAGGATTTATAGGATTTACAGAAATCATGTCTTTTTGATTGGATAAAAACACCCTCTCTTTGTCTCTCCCTAAAGGGAGAGATGATAATTGAAACATGATTTCTGCAAATCCTTGATAAAAGAGACATTTTTTGAAAATCATTATGATGTTCAGTTTATATTTGAAAATTGTCAAAGTCGAGTTACTATTTTTGCCCTGAATGATGCTTATAGGTTATACAGCCGACCGGTATAAGAAACTTCCCGTTTCGATGATTTTAAACATTATGAAATGGACGGGCGTTTTGTTCTCCGAGGTGACCGTCAACGTGTTCCATCGCCCCAGAATGGCGCTGCGGGCTGCAAGGGGCATGGAACTCGGGCTCCATCTTCCGAATGTGGGTAATTTTGGTTACGATTTAGCTTCGTCGGATCGCGCTGATGAAATCGAGTCTGTGCTGAGACGGCTTGAGAAGCACAAGAA
>JBDRSZ010000361.1:0-5978 GCA_043824415.1 bacterium
TAAAATCAAATGCAGTGAGATCAAGTGGGATATCGACCCGATTTCAGAATTCTTCTCACTGGAGCTTTGCAGATAACCGCGATGGAGTTTAATAAAAACGCCCCCTCTTGGGGGCCCACAAACGAGCATTACAATGGCTAAACCCGATACAGATGAAATTCGAAATATACTGAAAGGGTTGTTTTCATCCCAAAATCTGGCCGTCTTATCGACCCATCAAGACGGCCAGCCCTACGCCAGCCTGGTCGCCTTTGTGGCTTCCGATGACCTCCGGCAGATTTATTTCGCCACACCGAACACCACCAGAAAATACGCCAACCTGATGACGGATTCTCGGGTCGCCTTCCTCATCGACAGCCGGCTGAATGAGGAGTCGGACCTCCATTCCGCCATAGCGGTCACCGCCATGGGAAGCGCTACCGAGATCGATAAAGCCGTAAACAACCGTTTTATGGCACAATACTTGGATAAACACCCTTATCTCGAATCATTCATCAAATCTCCCACCTGTTCATGGATTCGTGTCGATATCGCATCCTACTACCTGGTTCGGAGATTTCAAAACGTCATGGAGCTTCATTTGGACCAATGAATTGGTGTCTTTCCATCCATCAGATCGGGCCTGAGGAAAAACCGAGTGTCGGCGGCAAGGGGTATGCGCTGGCAACCCTGGCCGATGCGGGGTTCAACATCCCGGACACATTGTGCATCGTCACCCATGCCTATTCGGAATTCATCCAACAGGCCGGTCTGAAAGAAAGGATCCTGCTGGAACTCAATCGCAAAGATTTTAAGGACATGCGGTGGGAAGAAATATGGGACGCTTCACTGCGCATCCGAAATATGTTTATCCGGACCCCCCTGCCCGATGCGCTGGACACATCTCTCAGGGAACGGTTGGATCAAAAATTCGGCGGCCGGCCGGTTGTGGTCCGGTCTTCTGCCCCTGAGGAAGACGATGCCGCCACATCCTTTGCAGGACTTCACGAATCCTATGTAAACATCTCCGGCATGGATGCCATCATCGATGCCGTGAGGAAAGTCTGGGCGTCCCTCTGGTCGGACAAGGCGCTGATATACCGGCAGGAGCTGGGGCTTTCCCCGGAGACCAGCACCATGGGTGTGGTGGTCCAGGAAATTGTAGTCGGCGATCGCTCGGGTATCGCTTTCAGTATGAACCCCGCCGCCGAATATCAAGGGGTGGTGGAAGCGGTATACGGATTGAATGAGGGGCTCGTGGATGGCAGGATCGAACCGGATCGATGGATGTTTGATCGAACCTCGAAAAAACTGACGGGAAAGACACCTGCCCAAAGAGATGAATACGTCGTTCCCGGAAGACAAGGGGTGGAAGTCTGTCGCCTGCCGGCTGAAAAAACCGGCCAACCGCCGCTTTCCGACAAAGAAGCCTCCTCCGTTTTTGATACGGTACTCCGATTGGAGGCCTTGTTCGCTGCCCCTCAGGACATGGAATGGACCATTCGGAACCAAGAGATCTTTTTGTTGCAATGCCGCCCCATTACCACGCTGTCGGAATCACATCCGGAGGACCAGCGGAAATGGTACCTCAGCCTTCATCGATCCTTTGAGAGTTTAAAGGATCTCCGCCAGAGAATCGAACATCGATTCATTCCGGAGATGATTGCAGAAGCGGACCGATTGTCTAAAGAGAAATTATCCGATTTGTCCACGGAAGCGTTGATTTCAGCCATCCGCGACCGGGTGGACGTCAACAATCGATGGACCCAGGTCTATTGGGAGGAATTCATCCCCTTTGCACACGGTGTGCGCCTTTTCGGTCAGGTTTATAACGATGCCATGCGGCCTGAAAACCCATACGAATTTATGGATCTTCTGGGATCGACCGCCATGGCCAGCGTCGAACGAAACCGGCTCCTTGCAGACATGGCGGATATGATCAGAACAGACACCATGCTAAGACAGCAACTCGCATCACTCGAATATGATCAACTGGATAAATCCTTTGAGGATAAAATGGAGCGATTTGTGGAAAAATTCGGTGATCTGTCATGCCCGGTAACCGGGGGCACCCAATGCAATATTGGCTCCGATGCCATGATCAAAGTGCTTCTTGAAATGGCGGATCACCCGATGTCGGAAAGGCAAGGATCCGTTGGGCGAGATATAGAAAAGCTTAGATCGGAATTTCTTCATCGCTTTGATGGAGAAGAACGGGATCAAATGGCGGATTTGCTGGATCTGGCGCGAGCCAGTCATCGTCTTCGGGACGATGACAATATTCATCTGGGTCGAATCGAGGCCCAGATGTTGGGGGCCGTCACCGAAGCCAGGCAGCGGCTGCTGGAAGATCGTAACCTTTCTTTGGATAGTGAAGATCCCGAGGAGGTGATCAAAGCGCTATCGGATAAAAATTATCAGCCGGTTGCAAAAACAATCCTTCAGACCCGTGAGAAAGTCTCGGCTCCCGACACCCTTCAGGCCAGACAGCTCACCGGACAGCCCGCCGGCCCCGGCATATCCAAGGGACCGGCACGGGTCATTCAGGAAACCTCAGACCTTTCGGAATTTAAAAGCGGTGAAGTCCTGGTCTGCGACGCCGTCGATCCCAACATGACGTTTGTGGTTCCTCTGGCAACCGGTGTCGTTGAGAGACGGGGCGGCATGCTGATCCATGGCGCCATCATCGCCAGAGAATACGGACTGCCCTGTGTCACCGGCGTCGCCGATGCCACGGTTCTCATCAAAACGGGAGATCTGCTCACCATCGACGGGTATCTGGGTATCGTTACTCTGGGACAGACCGGACCTATGGAGATATCCTAATGGAAGAAAAAATTAAGGTCGGAATCAGCGCCTGCTTACTGGGCCAGCCGGTCCGATACGATGGCGGGCACCAGCGGGATCGGTATCTCATCGACACCTTGGGTCAGTATATGGAATATGTGCCCGTCTGCCCGGAAGTAGAATGCGGCCTGGGAACCCCCAGGGAAGCCATGCGTTTGGTGGGAACCCCGGAAAATCCAAGACTGGTGACCCGGAAAACCGGAGTGGATCACACGCAAAAAATGATCCGTTGGGCAAAGAAACGGATAAAAGCACTGGAAATAGAAAATCTATGCGGGTTTATCTTCAAGAGCAAGTCGCCCAGTTCCGGAATGAGTCGGGTGAAGGTCTACAATGATCAAGGGGTGCCGGCACAAACAGGAGTCGGCATGTTTGCACGGGCATTTATGGATCATTTCCCGTTAATTCCGGTTGAAGAAGATGGACGATTGCACGACCCCAAGATCAGAGAAAACTTTATCGAACGGGTGTTTGCGCTGATGCGCTGGCGTGAAAACCGGGAAGAAAAACCGGCCATGGGGCGCCTGGTGGATTTCCACTCGAAAAACAAGCTTCTGATTATGGCCCACAGCCCGAAGCATTATAAAGAGATGGGACGGCTGGTGGCCGGGGGAAAAGCGACTGCCACCAAAAAAATCTATGAGCACTACGAGGCGCTTTTGATGGACGCATTGGAACTGAAAGCCACGATTCGAAAAAACAGTAACGTGCTGTTTCACCTGATGGGGTACTTCAAAAAACAACTCACCTCCGATGAGAAACAGGAAGTTATCGATCTGATCGAACAATACCGAAAGGAGTATCTCCCCCTCATCGTCCCCATAACCCTGATCAACCATTATGTCCGAAAATACCGTCAGTCGTACCTATCGATGCAGACCTATCTCAATCCGCACCCAATGGCTTTAAAATTAAGAAATCATGTGTGATCCATATGATCCAAGAAATCTTCTCCCTTTCGCGCTGTCCGATTGTCGTATCTTGTATCTGGATTCGATAAAAAAGCCAGTTTTTCGTTTAAACTGTTCGCCTCGGCGGCCGGCGGCGGCGCTGGTTAGAATCTGGCACTGAAGGCAACGCCCAAAAATCCGGCAGGGTCGTGGTTCTCTTTGATGATTGTGTGGCCTTTTTCATCTTCCAAGCGAAGTTCTCCTCCGACTTCCACTCCCCCCAGAACGCTGATGCGGACCAAGGGGGTAAAGCTGTATCCAATACCGCCAAAGATTGGGAACGAACGGTCCTCACCAATTCCGTTGGAGACGGTCCCGGTTTCATCAAGCCTGAAACGCAGTCGTTCATACCGACCGCCTAAGGAAAATAACCACGCACGGGACAACCGCCAGTCAAGGGTCAACCCAGGTCCAAGTGTCGCGCCGGTGCCACGACCGGTGTTCAGGCTCAGATCGTCCGTTATTTTCCAGTTGATCACCAAAATCGGAATCACACGGGTACTATCTTCTAGCTGGGTCAGCACACCTACTCCAGGGCCGATGCTCAGGCGATCGCTGAATCGGTATGAAAAAGCAGCAAAACCACCACCGTTTAAGGAATCACCGAAATCAGCCCCTTTTTCTCCCGTAAACCTTAGTGCTGGGGAGACGAATCCCGTCCACTGTTCATTGATTTTCCAGCGCAACGGGATACTGAAGCGGAGGGAGTGGATATCTTCCCAGGGCTTCCGGCCCCCGAATCCAGAATTTCCTGAAAAATCGTAACCATCGAAGCCATAGCCAATGGCCAGGGAAATACTTGTTCCCGCATCGGACACATGGGTGGGGCCGCCCTGAACAAAGAATCGGTTCACACTGAAACTTCCGCCATTGTCGATGTCTGTGTCCATCTGATGAACGTATCCGCCACGCGTAAATACCGACCAGCCGATCTTCGAAGCCAAGCCGGCGTTCCTTTTGCGGTTTTCCCCGGCCGCAGCGACAGTGGGAGCAGCAATCAGAAAAAGCACAGCTAAAATTATACAACAGGTAGGATTAAAATTAATATTCCTTTTCATTATTAATTCCCTTTACTTGTCCCATAGTCTGCACCCCATAAATTGGCTTTTTAGGATGAATTTACCCGACAGCCCTTTTTTTCGCTCATCAAAGAAGTTTGATTACATTCCAAGGATATGAGAATAGAAAAATCACATGCGGACTTGAGCCCTATCAGACCACATTACACACGGCCCCACGAAAACTCATGATTACTGACGGTTACAATCGTAACAATCCGGTGTCGATCAATTGTTGCGATGTACTGGATGAATCTTAACTTTGAGACGTGGATAAGTTCGAATTGCAGGCTTCCGTCATTTAAAATTGGCATCATATCGAAAAGTTATGACAGGAACCGTTACGTTTTCGTTGGGATCTCAATTATGCCGTCCGAGCTTATTGGGGCGAATATCACTTGTTATCTGTTCTTTCATGATTTAGTTTAGTCGATACTTTGACCTCTGTCAAATTATCCAAACTTGATATCAACATCTGACTTGTGGCAAGGATATAGCGCATAAGTTGGCCTTGGGAAAGGGGGAACTTCAGAAAAATGATTGGTATTGAAAAAATAGATCATATTTGCATCGCCGTTCGGGACTTGGAAAAGGCGATGAAACGCTGGGGCCGATTTTTGGGAAAGAAGAAACCAGATCTCGAATATCGACACGACCCGGAGGGGATCAAAGTCGCCCGGTACAACCTTGCTGGAGTGGGCTATGAATTGATTGCTTCAACAAGCAAAGGCAGCGATGTGGATCGCTTTATAAAGAAGAGGGGTGAGGGAGTAATGCTTGTGTCCTTCAAAGTTCCAGATACAGTTAAGGGCATCAGGACGCTCAGAGAACAAGGTTTCAAAATGATTGACCAAGAACCACGCACTTGGGAAAAATCGAAGTATGCTTTTTTAAAGCCGAGTGACATGAACGGAGTACTCGTTGAGATCATTGATGATGAGTGACTTCGATTTCTCATAAATCCTAAGAGAAAAAAAGAGATTTGTCTGGGTTGTTTTAACTTACTGGAATCCCCGTCAGGTGACGATGAGTCGGGCCTGTTCAGCTTTAGTGGAAAAAGGAGGAAGCTATGTTAGAATTTCCCGAAACTTTCAATCTGGCCGTACATCATTTGGATACGCGCATCCAAGAGGGGAATGGGCAG
>JBDRSZ010000362.1:0-4364 GCA_043824415.1 bacterium
GATTTGCTATCCAAAGAAAAAAGAGCTGTGAGCAAACTCCAAGAAAAAAAAGGAATTTCTATGGATTCTTCTCTCAAGATACTGTTGGCCGAAGACAATGCGATTAATCGGAAATTGGCCAAGGCATTGCTTCAAAAGAAAGGGTGGAGCGTTGTCACTGTAATGGATGGAAAGGAAGCTCTCGAACGTTTGAAGATCGAAAGTTTTGATCTGATCTTAATGGATGTACAGATGCCGGTGATGGATGGCTACATCGCGACGAACAAGATCAGGCAGAAAGAAGCATCCAAAGGCGGTCATATTCCCATCATTGCGATGACGGCACACGCGATGAAGGGGGATCGTGAAAAGTGCATGGAGGCCGGTATGGACGACTACGTGTCCAAACCCATGAAAGCGGAAGAATTGTACAGTGCCATTCAAAGGTCGATGAATGGCAAGTTGAGGCCGGCGGACGCTTCGGACAGGGCATCATGTGAAGTAGACTTGACGATAGCGATGGATGCAGTGGACGGCGACGAGGAGCTTTTAAAGGAACTGGTGAACGATTTTCTGGAAGAAATTCCCAGACAGCTCGAGGAATTGCATGGCGTTATCGATCGGGGAGATGCCGGGCAGGTTGAGAGGAAAGCCCACAGTTTGAAGGGGAACGTGGGTCTTTTCGGGGCAAAGGCGGCGTATGATTTGGTCTATGATCTTGAGAATCGGGGGCGTGAGAATCATCTCACTGGAGCCGCTGAGGTGTATGAAAAGCTCGAACAAGAGATTACCAGGTTGAGGGCGTTCTTTTCCAAACCTGAATGGATGAGATGCGCCTGAGTGAAAGATGATTCACCACAGATTAACACGGAACAACACAGACCAAGCGGAAAAAATGGGATTGTCAAGGGGGTGCTCAAGGAGGCGCAATACTGTTCTCATCATTGAAGATCATTTCGATTTTGCTGAGACGGTTAGAAAGAGGTTGGAATCGGTCGGCTATAAGGTTTCTATCACAGCGGATGTCGATTCCAGCATTCACCGGATAAGGGAGGGCAATCTGAATTTGCTCGTATTTGACTCGGCAATATTGTCCCGCAAAGGGTGGCATTCACGGAAAGAACGGATTGGTTGGATTTCCTCTGCGAAGAATATACCCGTTATCGTTTTAACGGGAAGAATCAGCGATGATGAAATTACGAGATACGAGCAAGCTGATAATGTATTTAATCCCGCCAGAGGCGGGCAAGGATTTAATTCCCCGCTGCTTGCGGCGGGGTAGTTCATTCGCGTTCATAGAACTTTGCTGAATTAGCGAACCCGATACCCTCGGTGCAGGGACAATCAGGACGGAAATCGCATTCGATGCGATGAAAGCGTTGTTAAACAGCCGGAATGCATAAAGTATCCAAAGGGAACGAAAAGGATCTGATGAGAATTCTAATCGCCGAAGATGATCCAATTTCACGCCGCTTGCTCGCGACCCATCTGACCCAATGGGGTTACGATCCCATCGTTACATGTAATGGCAATGAGGCATGGCGAGTTCTACGACAGGCGGATTCTCCTCAATTGGCAATACTCGATTGGATGATGCCGGGCATGGGGGGTTTGGATGTATGCAGGAGCGTACGAAATAAAAAGAGCAGTCCCTATATTTACATCGTTCTTCTCACAGCAAAAGAACGAAAAGAGGACATTGCGGAGGGTCTCGATGCAGGCGCCGACGATTACGTAACAAAGCCCTTTCATTCGAGAGAGTTACGGGCACGGGTACGGGTCGGCAAGCGATTGCTGGATTTACAGAATACCCTGGCAAGAAATGTGGAGAAACTCGAAGAGGCCTTATCAAAGGTTAAACAACTTCACGGACTTTTGCCCATTTGCGCGTACTGCAAGAAAATTAGAGACGACCAGAATTATTGGCAGCAGGTTGAGGGATACATTGCCTCGCACTCAGAAGTAAAATTCAGTCACGGAATCTGTCCCGACTGTTTTGAGAAATTTGTGAGAACGGAGATTGAGAAAGCATATCATGAATCTGAAACTGTAGAGTGAGTCTATAAAAATCGCTGATTTTAAATTTTCGAGGTAGAGAAATGAAGACTGTCCTCATTGTGGATGATGAACCGTCTGTACAGAATGTTCTTAAACGGATATGTTCACTGCTTGGATACGCGCCTGTCATTGCGGATTCATCGGAGAATGCTCTTAAAAAGTTCTCTATGGGATCATTCGATCTGGTCATTCTGGATATTGTCATGCCTGAAATGGGCGGGTTTGAAGTCGCGAGGGAGATGAAACGGATAAGACCGGATCAAATCATCGTAATGGTGAGCGGGCTTGGAAGGGAGGAGGCCTTAAATCGATCCTATATCGAAAATGTATATGTGGAGGATTTTTTGTCTAAGCCTTTCTCCTATGAAAATATTAAATCGGTCCTGACGAATGTCTTGAACAACGACAAGAAATTTGCGTTAAGGGGAGGATGATTGTTTATTGGATATGACGGCTATGGTTTTTGTAGATATTCACGTTCTATAAAATGAACCCTGCGAATCGTCTGACAGGATTGTTGGTCTTCCCTTCATTTTTTATCGGCAAATCTATCCACACGCAGGCAAAGCTTGCCTTCCTTTTTTACTCCAAAATCTCGTCTTTGTAGACGTCATAAACTTCGGATAAACAATACATAATTGAGAGCTGTTCTGCCATGGCACGGATGTTGCTTTTTTGAGGATCGAAAGCATGATGATTGGTCAAAGACAGTTTTTGAGGTTGAGAGGAGATCGTATGAATGAATCAAAATCGATCCTGTTTGTGGATGATGAAGAAGAGATTCTTGAGATTCTTGTGGATCTTTTTTCGGAAGAGGGGTACAGCCTTCATACGGCGACGAAGGCCGAAGATGCGCTGCGGATCGTTGATGATTATTCCGTCGATTTTGTCCTTTCCGACCTGAAGCTGCCCGATGCTACGGGCAAGGATTTATTGAATCGAATCCGAGAGAAGGCTCCCGGGACGGTGAGGGTGCTGACTTCCGGGTATCTCGATGTCAAGTTCGGGAGTGTGATGGAGAGCAAACTGGATGGGACGTTGTATCTTTCGAAGCCCTGGGATCTGTTGACTCTGAAACAACTCGTTTCGGAAAGGTTGGGCGCATAGTTAATGAGTGAAGACATAAAAGTCATCTATATTGATGGCGAGAAAAAATATCGAAAGAGAGCTCAAATTGCATTTGAGAAGAGAGGATTCCACTGTACTCTCTGCAGCAATGGGACTGAGGGTCTCCAACGAATCGCACAGGAGAGGCCCGATGTTGTCATTGTCGATTACTTTCTTAGCGATATTTCAGGAGAGGAGGTGTATACACGTTTTTTAACAGAGTCCAGTTTTCTCAAGATGAAGAACATTCCGTTCATTTCACTCACAAACAATGGAAAGGTAGACAAATCGAAATTGTACAGTCTTGGATTCAGCGCATGTATTGGAAAACCGTTTCGTTCGAATGATCTTGTCGAATTTGTGGAAGATGTTCTCGTCTCTCATCAAATTAAAATGGAGGATGTCGGGTTCTGGGAGACGATTCGTGAGGCCAAAGTTTTTCTTGAGAGAGTTGTCGAGAGTTCTGTCGATTCTATCATTACCACGGACAACAAGGGGATTATCACGTACTGCAACAGAGCCAGCGAGGAGATGCTGGGTTATTCTTTTGAGGAGTTGGTTGGTCAGCCTGTAAGTCGATTTTTGGAGTGTCAGTCTTCTGAGTTCATGCGGATTGTGGCTTTTATTAGAAAACGGAACAAGGTTCAAAATTACAAGACTGTGGTCATCGGAAAAGAAGGAAGGAGGATTTCCATCAATCTTTCTGTCTGCAGCATGAAAAACGATGCAGGAAAAGTGATGGGAGCTATCGCCATCAGTCAAGAGATAGGCGGAGATAATTTTGCCGAGTACGATACACAAGCGTCGGACCGTTTTGCTGCCATTGTAGAGACTGCCGTCGCGGTCAACCATGCCATAAACAATCCTCTCGTGCCCATTTTGGGCAACGCCCAATTTCTCCTTCAGGATGAGAAGATTGTGGATGAGGATGTGAGGAGGCGACTGCGATCCATCGTGCATAACGCACTCCGTATACGGGACATCACTCAGAAGCTGGCAAAAATAAAACATCCCGTGACAACAGAGTACCTTAGAGGAACACGAATGCTGGATATTGAAGCGTCCACTTAAACGTTTCACGTTCTATCTTTCTTTCGGAAGGATTGCTTCAACAGTAACCTTCCGCAGCTCAAAGGCTGTGGAAGGTTTTGTTTTTTACAGAAGCGGAAGAAGTGCATTGCTATGCTGCACTGCCCTATAATTTCGATTATTCCCATCCC
>JBDRSZ010000363.1:0-17275 GCA_043824415.1 bacterium
ACCGATCAGCAACACAAATGTGGTACGCTACCGAAATTTCTTGATTCTTTACGAAGATTTGTCTATACTTTACATCAGCAAAACTTAGACATTCTTTCGTCCCTCTCTTTTCGGATTGATCAATGGCAGAGCATCGTAAGACTCCTTTTCTCCGCATGGAGAACATCACGAAAGCATTCTCGGGCGTTCGGGTTCTGCACGGTGTCGGTTTTGAGGTGCAGCCGGGTGAGGTGATGGCGTTGATGGGCGAGAACGGTGCGGGCAAATCGACGTTGATGAAAATTCTGGTCGGAGTGCATACCGATTGGGAAGGCCGCATTGCTCTGGATGGTACGGGAGTCCAGTTTCGGAATACGAAGGAAGCCGCAGCTGCGGGAGTTGCGATCATCTATCAGGAATTGATCCTCGTGCCCGGACTGACCGTTGCAGAGAACATCTTTCTAGGTCGGGAGCCTACGCGTTTTGGCGGAATGGTCGATTATGCGAAGATGAACCGGATGGCTGAAGAGATTTTGAGCGACCTGCATTTTTCCCAGTCGGTGACGACTTCCGTGTCGCACCTCCGCGTGGGGCATCAACAGCTTGTGGAGATCGGGAAGGCGCTTTCGTTGAATGCGCGTCTGCTCGTGATGGATGAGCCGACTTCCGCCCTGTCCGAGAATGAGACGCAAGTACTTTTCTCTGTCGTCCGCAAACTGAAGGATCGCGGCGTCTCAATCGTCTATATATCCCACAGAATGGGAGAGGTATTTGAGATCGCAGACCGCGTGACGGTCCTCCGCGACGGCCTGCATGTCGGCGTTGAATCCATCGAGAATGTGTCGCGGCAGAAGCTTATCCAGATGATGGTCGGCAGGGATTTCAATCAGTTCTTTGTCAAGGAGGGGCGTCCGGAAGAGGATGTGGTGCTGAGAGTCGAAAACCTCAAGCGAAGAAATCCTGATGCGGCGAAGAAACCTCTTATTGAGGATGTGTCTTTCGTGTTGAAGAAGGGCGAGCAATTCGGCATTGCGGGACTGTTGGGTGCGGGCCGGACGGAGTTGTTAGAGGCGATATTCGGCGTTGATTCGACGGCCACTTCAGGCAGGGTGGAACTTGAGGGGAAGCGTGTCTATATTACAAATCCGAGGCAGGCTATCGAGGCGGGCATCGGTTTCATCACAGAGGACCGGAAAGGAAACGGTCTCATCCTGAAAATGAATGTCGAACAGAACATGACATTGACTTGTCTTAGAGATTTACTGCGGCTCTTCATCGTTTCGAAGAAGAAAGAAAGGGCGTTGGCGGAGACGTATGTGGAACGACTGACGATCAACGTCGCTGATTTGGAAAATGCAATCGACACTCTTTCCGGGGGGAATCAGCAGAAAGTATTGCTTGCCAAATGGCTGGCCACGCAGCCCCGAATTCTGCTCTTGGACGAGCCGACGCGCGGCATTGACGTAGGGGCCAAGCACGAAATCTATGAATTGCTTTCGGAACTGACGAAGCAGGGAATCTCCATTGTCATGACTTCGTCTGAACTGCCGGAGCTTCTCTCCATCTGTGACCGAATTATGGTTCTGAGGGAGGGCAGGATTTCCGCGATTTTCGACCGCGAAGAGGCGACGCAGGAGAAGATATTGGATGCGGCGGCGCCTGTTGCTTGAGAACGAAGTTCGGGATTCGGATTTCAGAATTGGGAAAGCAGGTATCACATTGTTGAGACTGTTGAAAGGTTAATATAGTGTTCAGTCAGAATCCTTCCTCCGCACAGCGGGATCAGGATTAACAAAGGTGAAGGTTTTAATTTCTTGATATTACACGCATGCTTCCCTGCCTGCCATGCCTGAGGCAGGTAAACCGGCATGCAGAGACTGCGCTCATGCTTCGACTGCGCTCAGCATGAAGTATTTTTTTGGATAGTTTTTAACAGTCTCATAGAAGATTGACAATCGTCAGGAGAAAAATGAAACACGATTCTAAATATAAATCTTTCCTCCGCCGTGTCGGCCCCTTCATGGGTCTGATTGGTATATTTGCCGGAGGCGCACTCCTCAACGGGGGTACGTTCCTCAACTTGTATAACCAGATGAACGTGCTGGGACGCGTTTCCATTGTCGCGCTTCCCGCCATCGGCATGACGCTCGTCATTATTTCGGCGGGCATCGATCTGTCTGTGGGGAGCATGGTTTCTCTCTCTTCTGTGGTCTGTGCGATGCTGCTGATGGAGAGGAGCTGGACGAAAGCCACATTCCTGACCATTCCTGTTTTTACTTTATTCTGTCTTCTGATAGGGTTTTTTATTGTTTCGAGTATCGTTCGTCGTTTCTCGGCCGAAGGCAGACTGTCGAGGAGTTCTGGACTCGTCGCAGGGCTCGTATTAGCGGCGGCGGTTTTTTTTCTGATTAATCGACAGGTGGCTTCGGGTTTTTCGACATTCTCTGTGCTGCTTATCGTTCCCGTTCTCGGAGCGTTCTTGGGATCTTTGAACGGCCTCATTATCGCCAAGGGAAAGATACAGCCGTTCATCGTCACCTTGGGGATGATGAGCGCCGCGGTCGGATTGGCAAAATTTATCGCCGGCAAGGGGGGGCAGATTCACCCGATTTATTACGAAACGGCCGGTTATACTGCTGAGGGGACGGCCCACGCAGCTCCCGGAAGCTTTGATCTGTTGAGCGGGAAGCTATCACTCTTCGGGTTGGACGTTTTACCTGTTACCGGTCTGTTTTTTCTTGCTGGCGTATTGATCATCCATTTTGTGCTGACTCGGCTACGTTTCGGCCGCTATGTTTACGCCATCGGAGGGAACGAGGAGACAGCCAGGCTTTCGGGCATCGATGTGGACGGTGTGAAGACGCTGGTTTACGGATTTTCCGGAGCGCTTTCGGCTTTGGCGGGCGTGCTCTACTGCGCTTCTTACACGCAGGGAAAACCGGATGCTGGTGCCACATGGGAATTGGACGCCATCGCTGCTGTGGTCATCGGAGGGACGAGTTTGATGGGGGGAAAAGGATCCGTTGTTGGGACGATGATCGGAGTCCTGATTTTAGGGTATCTGAGCAACATTTTAAATCTACAAGAGGTGCCGAGTGAGGTACAGGATATCCTGAAGGGTGCGATCATCGTAGGTGCGGTGCTTCTTCAGGAGGGGACGGTGGCGAGATGGTTTCGGTCTATTTTGAAAAAGGGGTGATTTTATTGTACCACCCCTGGATTCCTGGTCAAGCCAGGAATGACATCCTTACTCCCTTGTCATTCCCGTGATGTGTTGAACGGGAATCCACCTAAATCCTTCCGTCCTATCTCTATTTAAGAATCGAATAGGTCAATATAAAGAATGGAGGTTTCAATGGAACGAAGGCTATTTATAAAGGTTATTTTCCTACTCCTCTGCGTTGTATCCATTTTTTACGGATGTCAGAAGTCCGGCCAGAAGGACAAATGGGTCATTGGTTTTTCGCAGGTGACTGTGAAGGAGCCGTGGAGGGTGATTTTCAACGAGAATCTAAGAAGGGAAGCCGAGAAATCCGGGGATCGCGTGGAGTTCATCATGCTGGACGCGGATGACAAGACAGAGAATCAGGTAGAGCATATCAAGACGTTCATCTCCAAGCGAGTGGATGCGATTTTAATCTCGCCGAAAGAAGCTTCTGGCTGTTCAAAGGTCATCGAGGAAGCGACGAAAGCCGGCATTCCCGTGGTCGTTTTGGATCGGAATACGACGTACAAGGGATACGCGGCGTTTGTCGGAGCGGACAACAAAATTATCGGTCGGGCTGCCGGGGAGTATGCCGTTGAGGCTTTGGGCGGTGCGGGCAAGGCGAAGGGGAAGATTTATGAAATCTGCGGTTCGCTCGCTTCTACGCCGGCGCAGGAGAGGAGGGACGGATTTCACGAAGTCGTGGAGAAAGAGCCCGGGATTTCCATCCTTGGCGGCTTGGATGGGGATTGGAAGTTGGATCAGGGAAAGGCTATTGCTCAGGATGCTTTGCAGATCCATAAAGATATCGACATCATTTACGCACACAACGATCCGATGGCATACGGGGCGTACCAGGCTGCGAGGGAAGCAGGAATGGAAAAGAGAATCAAATTCTTCGGAATCGACGGACTTCCGAATGAAGGGTGCGTCTGGGTCAAGAACGGGATTCTAACGGCCACGTTTTTGTATCCAACGCCGGGCGAGAAAGGTTTCGATATCGCTCTTCAAATTCTGAAGGGGGAGAAAACGATTTCACCGGGCGAAAAGATTACGCTTCCCACGGCAACGATCACGCAGAGTACTGTGGATGCGTATCTACGGTAGTACCGTAGGAGCGATTTTCAAATTTTAAGGGAGTGGCGATGGGTGTTTCGCTCACGAAGAGAGCTGTTCGGTGCGTGGATGCGACAGTGGGCATCGTTTCAAACAACGAGCATCTGATTCGGGAGAAGCGGTACTTCGAATCGGCGAGGGTGGAATCCCTGTTGACAAACATTCACCAACTCAAAGAGGTTCCGTACGAGGGGATTGATGCTGAATTCATCGTCATGGATGATCCAGCGCTGAAACCGTGCATTCGTATCGGAAAGGCGACGAGCTTCTGTGCGGGTGATTTTTCCTTTTGGGAGAGAGAATGCCAAGATGTGCGTTATAGCCTGTTTGGGAATTTAGGTCTTTTTTTCAGGTATCTTCTATCAGTCTTGGAGAGGTTTCATGGCATCTATAGTTTTCATGCGAGCTCCTTTTACATCCCGAAAAGCGGCACGCTCCTGCTCGTGATGGGCGGTCCGGGGGCGGGCAAGACGGTTTATCTGCTTCGCGGGTTGCTGGAAGGCTGGAAAATTTTCAGCACGGAGATGACACATTTACAGATCACGAAGGACGGAGTAGAATTCTACAAAGGATCTCTTTACGATAACGTGCGGGTGGGCAGTCTGGTTTACGATTTCCCGGAAGTCACGGAGAAGCTCGGCTTAAGAATCCCCGATGAAAAAGATGTGTGGGAGGATAAGATCACGGTCGATCTGCGCTCGGAGGAAGCGGAGGATGTGTACCGGAATCCGAGAGTGCAGATCATCAACGTGAGGATCGAGTCGGGCAGGAAGGACGCCAAGGTATCTGTCATACAAAATAAGGATAAACTCGCTTGGATGCTCCATAAGAACGCGAGCGAGAAATTTGCTACTCCTTGGCTGATGTACGAAAGACTGCCCGTCGAAGGCTGTGATGACGGGAAGCTCTCGGATTTGAGGCTGAAAACGATGCAAACATTTTTGGCAAAGGCCGACCTGCTTCCCGTGAAGTCGATCCTTGCCGGTGTTGAGAATTGTCTCGACGGAATCGAATAGAAAGGAGTATGCAAGTATGGGATTGAAATCGTTCGAGGGTGTGTTCGATATGCCCGTGCCCGACCGGACACGTAAACCGAGAGAGGACGGCGTGACGATGCTCATTGATAAGGGGTTGGGTCTCGGGGTGACGGAAGACATGATTGCGATGGCAGGCGATTACATCGACATGGTCAAATTTACATTCGGCACATCTGCCTTTATCGATATGGATGTTTCAAAGCAAAAAGTGAAGCTTTTGAGGAATGCGGACATTTGGACGATGCCGGGTGGAACGTTCATGGAGGTTGCCCTTTGGCAGCGGAGGTATACAGAGTATCTCAAACGATGCAGAGAAATTGGATTCAACGCGATCGAAGTATCGGATGGGACGATTGAATTCGACCTTGAAACACGGAAGGACTGCATCAAGAGGGCTGTGGACATGGAGTTTAAAGTCCTGACCGAGGTGGGGAAGAAGGATCCGAATGAAAAAGTCGCGCTCGACTTGATGGCAGAAGAGGTTGCCTCTGATCTCGCATGCGGTGCGTTCAAGGTCATTGTCGAAGCGAGGGAGGCGGGAAAGGGTGTGGGCATATACGACTCCGAGGGCAGGGTGAAGCAGGATGAAATCGATGGTATTCTTACGTGCGTGGACGATCCGATGATATTGGAGTGGGAAGCTCCGATGAAGAATCAGCAGCAGCATTTGATCTTGAGATTCGGTCCGAATGTGAATTTAGGGAATGTGCCTCCTGAGGATATCCTTGCTCTGGAAGCGCTGCGCTGCGGTCTGAGGGGGGATACTTTGAAAAAGGCTTGGGAGGCGAATAAGGAGTGGAAATAATGGATGAGATTGATGTTAGAAATATCCAATGACCAAATCCAAACGTCCATGAAATCGTTAATCAATGACAGAGTAATTCGAGGAGGCATCGAATGAAAAGGCGAATCACGACGGTCGTTTTTTTGTTAATGATGATTTTTATCGTGCAGTCGAGTATCGCGGATGTGCTTCTGTTCGATAAGTCCGAGTACGCTGCGAGACGGCAGAGGCTGATGGAGAAGATCCCTGACGGGATCGCCATCATCCTCGGTGCTCAGCCCCTGCCGAGCAGTTTTTCGTACTATCAGAACAACGATTTCTTCTACCTCACCGGAGTGGAGATTCCCAATGCAATCCTCATCATCGACGGTATGAAGAAGGAGAGCATTCTGTTCTTCACGATTTCTGAGAGGGCGGCGCGGGGTGAGGGTATTCCCTCGGAGCTCGTCCTGAATCCCAAGGAAGTCACTGGGATCGAGAGCGTTCGTCCCATTGAGGACTTTTCTTCGACTCTATCGCAGTTAAGGAGTCAAGTGAAAGTGTTTTACACTTCTTTTAATCCTGAGGAGCTGATGAGGGAATGCTCAAGGGAGAAAGTGATGAACCTTAAACGAAACATGACGGAGAATGAGTGGGATGGGAGGCTGACGCGCGAACATCAGTTTATCGAGCATCTGAAGGAGCGATTTCCAGAAGTGGAGGTCAAAGACTGTTCCCTGATGATCTGGGGGCTCCGCACGATCAAATCACCCGCCGAGATCGAAGTCATCCGGAAGGCGGCAAGGATTGCGGTGAGGGCACACACCGAACTGATGAAAGCAACATACATGGGCATGCATGAGTATGAGCTGGCGGCTCTGTTCGAATATCTTTGCAAGAAGGAGGGCGCTCAGAACTTAGCTTATTATACGGTCATCTCGTCCGGCGAAAATCATCCGTATCTCCACTACCACAAGTACGACCGCGTGCTGAAGGACGGTGATTTTCTCGTTATCGATGCAGGACCGGATTTTCATTATTATGATATCGACATCACAATTTCCTACCCGGCCAATGGGAAATTTACGCCAAGACAGAAAGAAGTGTACGAAGCATGCAACGCCGTTCACGAAGCCTGCATGAAGGTTTACCGACCCGGACTAACCGCCAAGCAGACGAGAGATGAGGTGCATGAGATATTAAAAAAACAAGGATTTGACCTGACAAAAGATTATTTCAAGAGGATGCGCGGAGGTTTCGGACATTATGTGGGTTTGGCGATTCACGATGTGGGCGGAGGCCCTAGCGTGTTGGAACCGGGAATGGTCTTTGCTAACGAGCCGCTGACCGTGTATCCCGATGAGAATTTGGGCGTCCGCGTCGAGGATACGATACTCATCACGGAGGACGGCTGTGAGAATCTGACGGCCGGCATTCCTCGGACAGTGGAGGAGATTGAAGCCGTGATGAAGAAGGAGGGCGTGGTGGACATTCTTAGGAAAAATAAACAGTACTGATTGCATGATATATTAAATGGATTGGTACGTGGCAGGATTTTTCCCCTACACATAAGATTCTTCCGCGTACCGAATCTTGAATGCCTTCTTTGTTGTCCGGAGCCCACAAAATGACGTCTCTTCTCTTCAAACCGTGCTTTGGACGTTTGTGCTTGTTTTATCGGGTAAAAAAGTTTTTACTTGACTTTTTTATAAATTCTCCTTATTATACAACGTCTTAGGGGTGGTCAATCAGCGGTTGATTCCCGTTTTACATTCATAGTGCGCCTGCCAGGGACGGAGGATGGGATGTCCACGGTGTAACGGGAACGCTGATATCAATGTCTCTGGTATTTCAATTTCCAAACTGACTTAGCGATTCTTTTTTTATTTCTAAGTATCGTTCATCCAGGCGTTCAAGGAATGTAATAGTCAGAAGGAGTAGAAATGTTCCAGAGACTTTTTCATATTCGGATTTGTCGTAAGAAGTCTTGGGTTGTCTTATTCTGCACGTTTCTTTTTTCTTCTCTGCCTTCAGTCGCTCAGCAGAATTCATTAAAAGTTACCTTTGAATTTGTTTCTATCAAGGATACGACCACATTCAAAGGCGTTAGAGCAGGATTTCCTCATCCGATTCTCTCTCTTATCACAGTCACAGATCAGGATGGTCGGTATGTACATGGTTTGGCCGACACATCCCGATGGCTGGGTCCGACAGACATGACACAGTTGGGTGTTCTTGTGGATCAAGTCTGGAGGAATATCTACGAGTACCATCGTGAGGATACGACGATCCCTCCAAATCCAAACGTGAAACAAATGACACCTGAATACCGAGTGATCGAATTGTACGATGTGGAGGGCTACGGTCTTTCTGTGGCCTTAGCCATGGATTACAGTGGAAGTTTGGGTGAAGACATCTACATTTCGGAGGATGCTGCAAAAGTCTTCGTCAGGCAGATGAGCAGAAACGATGAAGCCGCCATCATCAAGTTCACGGGGAAGGTTAACGTATTCCAAGAGTTTACCGGGGATACGACTTTGTTGATGGAATCCCTTTCCAGGCCGACGGATAACAGGGAGTACACGGCTGTGTTTGACGCGATTTACAAGGCAGTCGAACTGACACGGGAACGGACCGGCCATAGTCGAAAAGCCGTCGTGGCTTATACGGATGGCAGAGACAATTACAGCAGCCATCGGATTGATGACGTCATCGCCTTCGCGAAAACGGACAGTATTCCGGTCTTTACGATCGGGCTCGGATCGAGCATCGAAGAGGGGGAACTCCGGCGCATTGCGGACGAGACGGGCGGGATGTATCTGCACGCGGAAACTGCGGACGAGGTGGCTGAAATTTACAGGACGATTTTCGGCCTCATTCGGGGATTCTATGTGATGGCGACTGCGACAACGGATCCGGTGACGAACGGAACGTGGCGTGTCATCGACCTCACTTTGAAAAACGGGGACGTCGTTGGAAGGGGGAAGGGATTTTATCAAGTGCCGTATCTCCCCTCCGATATTCGCGTGTCGAAGCGTGCTGAGACGGATTCGATCTCCGTTGCGGGGGGAGACACACTCCATTATGCATTGACGGGGGATACGGTCTTATACAGTATTTACGTGACGAACGACGGACCGGGCGTGGCCTGGGAGACCGAAGTCGTAGACGTTCCCGATGATTCGATCCGCATCATCGATTTTGAAATCACGCCGACGACTCAGGCGGACGGATCGCTTCTCTGGCGACTGCCTCGAATCGATGTGAATGAAACGGTCCGGATCGGATACCGTGGCGTCGTGGATACACTGAACGTTTTCGGCTTGTACCCGATAACAAACCGCGTATCCGTGACCTGCGTATCGGACACATCATTTTTCAATGACACGGACAGTGTTGTCGTCACCTATCGTCCGCTGTCCGGCGTGGATGTTATCGTGGATAAACGGGGCATTGGGGATTCCCTGGTCGTCGCCGGTGGAGATTCTACTTGGTTCGTACGTCCCGGGGGGACGATCGAATATCGAGTATCAGTGATCAACGTGGGTGAGAAGACCTGTTATGATATTCGGGTTCAGGATGTACTGCCTCCCGAAGTGGAGTTGATCGATTTTTTCGAGGGTGGTTACACACTCACCGGAGATACTCTCGCATGGAGCGTTCCGTCTTTGGCATCTCGCGGCGGCCGGAGGGATTATACATTCCACTGCCGCGTGGATACAACCATGCCGCCGTGGAGCGTGCCCATCATTAACGCGCTGACGGTTTTTTGCGATGCGGATTCCAATCTGGATAATAATACTGATAGCGATACGGTTTGGGTCGCCGGCATCCTCCCGGAGGGACCCCAAATTCGAGTCTCGCCCGCCTCCGTCTATGAAGGCGACAGCGTGCAGGTGGAGGTAATGACTCCCGTGAATGTTACTTCGTGGGATTTGAGGATATTCTTCGAGAGCGGTACTTGGATCGAGACCTACGGGGATGATTTCATTCGAACCCACACGTTAGCACCGACCGTCTGGACGACAGTCGTTCCCGATTTCAGCGACACCTGGATGAGCACGACGAAGAGTCAGGAACGGGTCGGTGTCATCTTCGAAACCGTGGATGAGTGGAATCTGACGCGATCAGATACGGCTTATTTTACGATAAACGCACTATATCCGCAGGTGCGCGTCGATCCGCAGGTCATTGAACCCGGAGACAGCGTTCGAGTGGATGTGATGACTCCGGTGCATGTTGAAGGCTGGGACCTTCGGATTTTTTACGAAAACGGCAGCTGGACGGACACGTACGGCGATGCCTTTATTCTGGCCACGGCATTGTCCCCGGATGTTTGGACGATGGTCGTCCCGGATTTCAGCGATACTTGGATGCGAACGGAAAAGGCGGAGGAACGGGTGGGTGTCATCTTGATGACTACGAATTTATGGGGAATCGCAAGGGGAGATACAGCCTTTTTCACGGTTCGGAGTACCGACGATTTTGTTTTGGATGAGAATGTGTTCAAGCCGGAATACGGAACGCCCTTGGGATTGCGGTTTAAATTGAATTCGAATCGAAGGGCTGTCATCAACGTCTATGATATTTCGGGGACTTTGGTGAAGAAAGCTGCGGATGGGTTGTACGCGGGCGGATGGAATTTCACGACTTGGGACGGCACGGATGAGAATGGTCGGAAAGTAGGAAGCGGAGTGTATGTGGCGATCCTCACTTCGGGCCAATTCCAGAAGGCCAGGAAATTCATTCTTGTTCGGTGACGAGAGGGTGTGCGTATGAAAACGATGCGATTGTGTGTCTGTTTCTTCCTGTTGTTAGGAATTACATTCCTGCCGACTGTCGTACGAGGGCAGAACAGTGTGGGTCTTCCCTTTCTTAAGATCGGTATAGGAGCGAGGCCGGCGGGCATGGGGGGGGTCTTCACGGGTGTGGGAGATGACATCTACACGATGTACTGGAATCCGGGAGGGTTGGGTCATATCCGAATGTGGCAGTGGTCCGCGGCTTACAACCGTTGGTTCACGGATGTTTACCAAGCCAGTCTGTCGTACGTGAAACAATTCCGATTGTTCGGGAGTCGGAAAACGACATTCGGTCTTGGGGGCAGTTATCTGGGTATGCCTTCATGGGACGCAACGGGGGGAAAAGAACAGCCGGTCTCCGCGGGGCATTTCTCGGTGAATATTTCGGTAGGTCAGAGGCTGGATTGGATCAGCAGAGCACTCTCAATTGGCGTCAATTTCATGGCGATTTCGAGCCGGTTCGATACATATTCTGCCTCCGGCTTGGCCACGGATGCGGGCCTTCTCATCAGGCCGGGGCGGTTTAAATTGGGATCTATGGGAGTGGGTTTGTTCGATTATGGAATTGTGACTTGCGGAGTTTCACTCCTGCATTATGGCGCGAAGATGACCTTCGATCGGGAAGCCTCCTCTCTGCCACGGACGATACGGGCGGGTATTTCATTCCTAATGGGAAGATACCAGGGCTTCAGTCTCCTTTTGGCTTCGGATGCCGTCGGCGTCCAGGACAGGGAGTGGGTGTTTGGCGTGGGAGCGGAGATGTGGTGGAGGAATACTCTCGGAGTCCGCATGGGATACAGGGCGGATGGGGAAGATTTGGGCAATTTTTCATTCGGAATCGGATTGCGCTGGGATGATGTGATGAATTCTATTTTCAGACTTCCTACGCGGTACGGAGACGCTATCGAAGTCAATGTGGCGGACGCGGGGTACGGAGACGTTCTCAGTCAGACGTATCGGGGAGCGGTCTCCCATTATCCGATCGCTCCAGAGCCTTTCCGGCTGGAAGATCCGCAGGTTGTGACCTCGCGCGTGATCGGAGAGTCTTCAACGGTAAGGCTTTCTTGGGAGAAAGCCTTCGATCCCGATCCGTTCGACGAGGTGGGGTATTTTGTCTTTATCGACAAGGACAAGCAGAAGGTCGATCGAGCCATTCGGTGGGTCGAGCGGGACATGGAGGGATTTTTAGCTTCTCCGCTGCGGGATTCGCTGATGGTCTGCGAAGCGGTTTCTACGACATCGTATACGACTTCCGTGACTGAGGGTGGAGTTTATCACTGGGCCGTCGCAGCGCACGACCTTGCGAAGCACGCGCGCCTCGCCAAGAGGGGAGCGGAACACATCGCCCAGTTCGTCATCGCCACGCCGGATCTTGTCGTCAGGGAGTGCGTTTTCACGCACAGTCGCTGGATTACGACAACACCGGAACAGGGAACGCTTTCTTTCACCGTGGCCAATGAGGGGAGCGTAGATGCGGAAGGATTTCGGTTCGTCGCAACGGATGTGTTCGTCGGGGATACGTTAAAGCGTATTCTGCTGGATGTGGAGATTCCCGCGCTCCACATTGGAAAGGATACGACATTTCAAGTATCGTGGGCAACACAGCAGAATGGTCTGCACTTTGTTGATATGATCGCCGACCCGGATTCTCGTATACTGGAACTCCAGAAGAAAAACAATGTAAGACGGGATGAAATTGTTTCGATTCCCAAAGGAGTGTTGTCCGCAGCGGATTCCGTCGAAGTGACTGCTACCGGATACGATCAGATTGACATTCCACTCGTCCCGGAAGTCTATTTTGCTCCTCATTCGAGTGATGTTCAGTCGATTTTTTACGAACGTCGAGATATCTTTCCTGACATCTTTAGTGCTTTGGCGGAACGCCTGAATGAGAATCGGGATGTGACTTTGCACGTTATGGGATCGATCGACACCCAGAGCGGTGAGAACGATCCGACCTTAGCTGATGATAGGGCAGAAAGAGTAAAGGAGAAACTTTTGGAACTGGGCGTTACGGCGTCACAGGTTTCTGTGATCAAGGATCATCCGAGTAAGATACTGGGAAGAGAACAGAGAAGAACGGATTCCCAGGATATAGAGTGGGTTTCCGAACATAGTCGAGTGGTGACTTTCAGCGTTGCGGAGCAGGATGAGGAAAGAATCTTCGAACCCATTGGGGTGGCTGTGGATACCACTTTGAGCGACGGAGGCATACCGTTTGGTTTGCAGATCATGTCTCCTGGAAGGATCCAGGATTGGCATGTGGGAGCCGAACCCCGTTCAATCGAAATAGTACAGAGCGGTTTGGCGCGCGGAGACAGTCTGTCGGGTGTATTTGAATGGAACGGTATGGACACGAATGATGTTCTCGTCCCACGAAACCGTTGGTATAGGTATTCTTTGGTTTTAACGGATACACTCAAACGAACTTTTATGACGAGGCCGGATTCGATTTATCTCCGTGAGAGACGTACGCTCCAGCGGTGGGAAATGTTCGGCGCAGCGAAATTTGCCAAAACAGAGCCTATTTACCAGTTCTACTGGGAACGCTTGATGAGTATCGGGAGTGAATTGGTGCAGAATCCGTCGATGCGGGTTCGGTTTGAGGGCCATGCTTGTAAAGTCGGTTCTGATGCGGTGAACGATCGGTTGTCTTTAGCGCGTGCTCAGGCTTTCACACAGGCTTTCAAGGAACGACTTCGAAGGACATATCCCAATGATTATCGAGAAATTTGGAGCCGGATCGACGATCCTGTGGGATTCGGGGAAAAAGTGCCACTTGTTCTGAAAACAAAGGAGCGTGGAGAGATTCTGCTTGGGGATAACCAGTCTCCGATAGGACGGTATCGCAACAGGCGAATCATGGTAATGCTCTACAAAGAGAATTGAGCCCTCTGTTCGATAAATTGCTTAACTTTTGGCACGGTTTATGCTTATTTTTCATCGGATTTCTGTGGGGATCTAACCATTGCCAAATCGGAATGGCATTGATTCGAGGTCTGTTGAATGAGAAAGATGATAGCCATTTTCTTGGTGCTCTGTTTTTTCTCGCATGCGTTGGGAGAGGATATTATCGTGACGAAGCAGAAGAGAAAATACTATGGGAAAGTGATCAATAGAAACGAAAAGGGGTTTCTATTGAAACAGGCCGATGGCAGTGTGATCGTCATTCCAACGGAGAATATTTCCAAAATCCTGCAGGGTAAAACCGTATACGATTTTGAAGAAAAAATGAAGTACACCCTTGAAGTGAGACGTCCATTTCTTCCGTTTATCATTCTTGGCGTTGCCGCCGGCGCGTATGGTGTGAAAAGATACCAGGATTATCAGGATCATCATCGAAAGGCACAGGAGGCTCTTCAGGAACCGGGAGATGATTATACTTATCTGAACGACCAATCGAAGAAGGATTTGGCGTGGTGCGTTGTTTCCGGACTTTTCAGTGCCGGCTCTTTTTTCATCGCTTTTAAACCCTTAGAAGTTCGGGTTCCCATCGGAAAGCTTAATTTTAGTACAACTTCAAACGGTGTGACACTCGCGTTACGTTTTTAAATATCATTTTTCTCACTACTCATCTTCTCTTTCATATTGGAACTTTTAAAAAAGAATGTCGTACTATTTTTACGATTGTACAATATCGTGCCGTGAATCCGTTATTGTGGTGTAGAGAAAGGAGCAGGTTTACGATGTTCTTTCCGTTCCATGATCCGACGTTTCTTCTACTCATCCCAGCGGTTGTTTTGGCTCTGTGGGCACAGAATTTGGTGAGGAGTACTTTCAACAAATACAGTCGAATCGCAGCAGCTGTCGGTATGACGGGGGGTGCGGTGGCAGAGCGTCTTCTAAGAGACAGCGGTCTGAATGACGTCACGCTGGAGGAGGTAGAGGGTAAGCTGACGGATCATTACGATCCAAGAACAAAAACACTCAGACTGTCGGCATCCATTTCGAGGAGTCGATCTGTGGCGGCCCTGGGTGTGGCTGCCCATGAAGTGGGCCATGCAATACAGCATAAGATGGCTTACGGAGCTTTCCATATTCGTCAGAGTATTTTTCCAGTGGCGAATTTAGGTTCGACCTTGGCGTTTCCACTCTTTTTTATTGGTTTTTTATTCTCTCGATCTTCGACTGTTCTGATGGACGCGGGTATCATTCTTTTCTGCGGTGCGGTTCTCTTTCATGTCGTTACGCTGCCAGTCGAATTCAATGCGAGTTCGAGGGCGTTAACTTTACTGCAATCGAGGGGTTACTTGGCGGAAAAGGAGGTCGGTCAGGCCAGGAAAGTGCTTCGGGCGGCTGCGCTCACATACGTTGCAGCGACGGCTGTGGCCGTCCTTCACCTGGTGAGGATGTTAATTCTACGAAGCAGCAGGGATTGAGCTTTTAGTCTGAATTATTCACCACGGATCAACACGGAACAGCACAGATAAAGAAAAAACAAAGAATTAAAATGAATGGGATTAACAAGGAATAATCTGAAACACAATGATAAACCCATTAAAATATGTTTAATTTCCGTGTCTTACTCCGTGTTCATCCGTGGTTTGTGAATTAATCAGATAAAGTATTTTTATAAGAGGAGTACGTATGCAAGCATCAAAAACTAAAATGTGGTCGACGGCCGGTTTGATTTTTATCGGAGTGATCGCGGGAATCATCTTTGCTTCCAATTTCAACTGGACGTCCAAAGGATTCGCCTCGCGGAATGATGCTCCGATCGTTTTAGGGACTCAAGAGAAGCCCTCGGACGCTGTTCTTGAGCTTCAGAACACGGGGAAGGCTTTCACTGCCGTATCGAAGGCGATGCTGCCGACCGTGGTCAGCATCGCTACATCGAAGATTGTAAAGCGGTCCCAACGGCAGGATGATTTTTGGGGTCCTATTTTCAAGGATTTTTTTGGAAGAGAAAATCCGAATCAACAGCCCCAAACGGAACGCTTGCAGGGCTTGGGATCAGGCGTGATTGTGAGCAAGGACGGATATATCCTGACCAACCACCATGTCATCGTAGATGCGGATGATATCAAAGTCAGGCTGTACGATAATCGAACATTCGAGGCGGAATTGGTGGGCACAGATCCCCTGACGGAAGTGGCTGTCATTAAAATCAAGGGCGGGGATTTTCCGGCGGCCAGGCTGGGTGATTCGGACGAACTCGAAGTAGGGGAATGGGTGCTGGCTATTGGAAATCCTCTGGAACTCTACTCGACAGTAACAGCCGGAATCGTCAGCGCTAAAGGACGATCCATCGGTATCATCCGTGATCCAGAGACGGGCAGCCCCGGTAGATATACGATCGAAAATTTTATCCAAACAGATGCGGCCATTAATCGCGGGAACAGCGGCGGCGCTCTCGTCAACCTGAAAGCTGAGGTTATCGGTATCAACACGGCCATTGCGACGGGCACGGGTTTTTATGCCGGCTATGGTTTTGCTGTCCCCATCAATCTGGCGAAAAAAATCATGAACGATCTCATTGCAAAGGGATATGTGACGAGAGCATGGCTGGGGATTGCCATGCGGTCGGATCCGATGACGGAGGAGATCGCGGAGCGGTTCAAACTGGGTCGTCCCCGAGGCATACTTATCGAACAGGTATTTGATGACAGTCCGGCCAAGGATGCGGGTTTACAGGTGTTTGACATTATTCTGGAATTGGATGGAAAAGAAATGAATCAGAGCAACGAAGTTCAAAATGCCGTTGCCCTGAAAAATCCCAGGGATATCGTTACGTTAAAAATACTCCGCGATAGCAAGGAAAGAATGATTCGAGTCAAATTAGGACAGAGGGAAACAGGAAGAGAATCGGTTCAGGCAAGCAACGAAGAAGAGTACCCGAAGCTCGGCCTCGAAGTTCAAAACTTGACGGATGAGCTGCGGTCCCGTCTTGGGTATGCCGAGGACAACGAAGGCGTTCTCGTCACGAATGTGGAACAATACAGTACTGCGTACGACGCCAGGATTAGAAGGGGAGATCTCGTTATACGAATTGAAGGCGATCGTATCTCTTCGGTCTCCGATTACAAAAAATCGTTGCGTAAGTACGAGAAGGGGAAAGTGGTTATTTTTTATCTCAAACGGCAAGACACAGAGTTACATGCGTTTGTAAAACTTCCGAAGTAGGGATTAAAATACCGGTTAAAACGATCCGCATTTAAGGACTACACAATTTGTGATATACCAAATCGGAGTTGAATTATTCATGCATCAGATAGAATAAAGAGGTTCGTATGATAAGGAAAAAATATTATTTCCTCATGGGCTTTGGTCTGAGGGCAATCGATGTGAGATGTTCTAAAAGCGATGATAAACCATCCGGTACGGGTTGAGGGCAACATCCTCAATTTCAGGTTGTGCATGTAGCAGTCCCAAG
>JBDRSZ010000364.1:0-12253 GCA_043824415.1 bacterium
GGAAATCAGCAGGAATCCAAGAGCGCGGAGTGCGCACTTGCGCGCAGCAGAAATGAGATAGATTGCTTTATCAAAACCATTCCATACAAAGCGTATATACCAAAGTTGTTGTGAGATTTTTCCCTGTTCAGCAATCGTTGTTCGTTAGAAAGGTCTATATATAAAGAAAGAACATGAGAAAGAAGAAACTGCATTCCCATCATACTGAGGCCGGACGATCGTCATCACCGCTGGGCGGAGGAATCATTCTCTTTGGATTCGTGGCATTCGTGGTCGTTTCTTTCTATCTCTGGGGGAAGGTCCAGGTCGATTTTGTGCTTCGTGAAAGCGACCGGTTGGGAGAAAAGAAGCAGACGCTCCAGCGTGAGGTCGCTGATCTTCAAGTACAGGTCAACGCGTTGAAGAGTTATCAGAGGATTGTGACGCATGCAAGAAACCGAGGTTTTGTATTCGTATCGGCTTCAAACTTGAAAGAACTGTCTGTGGACATGGAGGGTGTGAATCTGTATCCTCGTGGGATGGACGCTGATCTCCAGTATGCAGGTTTTGTGCCGATGGGCATATCCAGGCGGAAATCCAATTCAAATCAAATTGAACGAAAATGAAAGCTATAAAAATAGAAAACGAATCAGTTACAAAAGGGGAGACGAGAAGGTTGTTGATGTTGGGAGTGTTTTTTACACTTCTTCTTCTTGTCGTTCTTTTTCGTGCGTTTACGTTTCAAGTCTGGAAGCGCGAGCCCTGGGATGAAATGGCGATGAGTCAGTATCAGAGACGCGTGAAATTGATTGCGGAGAGGGGCGTTATATACGACCGGAACATGAATATCCTTGCCATGGATGCGCCGATTATTTCACTTGCGATGGATCCGTCACAGGCGGCCGATGTCAAAGCCGTATCCGAGACCTTGGCCACCATTTTGGGAGGGGATGTGAATGCGTACCGGGACGCAATGATGCCAAAGAAGCGCAGCTCGTTTGTTCTGATAAAGAAAGAAATTTCCGATGAACAGAGGGATCGTCTCTTTGAATCGAAAATGCCCGGACTCATCTTCATCAAGGGAAGAAAACGTGTACATCCTTATGAGGAATTGGCACGCCAGGTGTTGGGGGTAACGAACGCCGATCATTGCGGTGTGGGCGGCGTCGAACAGGTTATGGATGGAATTCTCCGAGGAGGAGACGGATGGGCGATCTTTCAGAAAGATGGTTTGAATCGAAATTTTTCGAGTTTGGATTATCCTGTCACACCGCCCAATAATGGGCATCACATCGTGCTCAACCTTGATCATGCCTATCAAACAATCGTCGAAGAGGAATTACGGAAGGGCGTCGAGCGTCATGACGCGAAGAGCGGAATGGCCGTTCTGATGGATCCTTTTACGGGCGAAGTTCTGGCCATGGCCTCTGTTCTCGGCGAGCGGTTCCAAGACGGGAAACCGTCGATCGAAGAGCTTCTCCAGAACTTGGCCGTTCAGGTGGATTTTGAACCTGGATCGGTTTTTAAGATCGTGACGGCCGCAGCCGCACTCGAGAAGAAAGCTTTTGAGCCCAATTCTTTGATCCACTGTGAGAATGGTTCCTACCGTTTATCGAATCACACGATTCATGATCACGACAAAGCTTATGCCTGGTTGACTCTGAGTCAAGTCTTGGAAAACTCTTCGAACATCGGCATGGCGAAAGTGGGAAAGAAATTGGGAAAGGAGGTTCTGTACAAGTATGTGCAGAACTTTGGATTCGGCAGTCGGACGGGCATCGCGTTTCCTAATGAAGCTGACGGCATTCTTCGGCCCATATACCGATGGACTGAATTCTCCACGGCTTCGGTATCGTTCGGTCAGGAGCTCTCGGTCACGGGCCTCCAGTTGGCCTGCATGGTATCCGCTGTGGCGAACGGAGGAGAGCTTATGCGGCCCCGCATTCTGAGGGCAATTCTGGATGAATCTGGAGCGGTGGTCGAATCGAGGTCGAGACAGGTCATCAGGAGAGTGATTGCTGAGGAGACGGCCAGCACGTTAACGCATATTTTAGAGGGCGTCGTGCGAGACGGAGGCGGGAAGGAGGCCGGTGTAGAGGGTGTTCGCATGGCGGGAAAAACGGGAACGGGCCAGAAGTCCTCATCTAATGTTCGTGGTTATATCCCAGGCGCTTATGTGTGTTCTTTTGCCGGATTCTGGCCCGCGGATGCGCCGATGTTTGCGATGGTCGTGTCATTGAATGAACCCAAGAAAGCGCACACGGCGGCGGTGTCGGCGGCTCCTGTTTTTGCACGTATCGTTGAACGGATCGTGGGCATTCCCACAGAGCCAAGACCCATTGATCGAAAAGAGGATGGAGCGAAGAAATTCCTTTTTTCGAGCGTTCAAGAGAAAGTGGCTGACGAAGCAAATGAGAATAGGAGAAGGGATGCGGACGGAATAGACTCTCCGCATCATATACCGTCCCTCGTGGGCCTGAGTATGCGTGAGGCGCTGCATAAGCTGGCCGCGCGGGGAGTTGCAGTCCGCGTCACGGGCAATGGCGTTGTGGTTGCGCAGGAGCCCAAGCCTGGAACCAAAGTGGGTCCGGAGATGATCTGCCAGTTGACTTGCCGGGTGGCGAATGAGAGTGGAAGCTATCGATGATGACTTTTCGGACATTGTGTCGAGAAATCGTTCCCGTTCTGGAGAAAGAAGAATTTGATTTTCAGATTACCGGAGTCCAGTCGGATTCCCGGCGCGTAGAGAGCGGGAATGTATTCGTGGCCGTTCGCGGATTTGAAGCCGACGGCCATGATTACATCGATGAGGCCGTCAGAAAGGGAGCGGCGGCAGTAATCGCGGAGAGGGTTGAAAATGCGAACCAAGTTCCGAGCGTCCTTGTTGCGGACAGCCGGAAGGCGCTGGCCCGTCTTGCGGATCGATTTTTCGGAGAACCGTCGAAGGGGCTTCGTCTGATCGGAGTGACGGGAACGAATGGGAAAACTACAGTGACATTCCTGTTGGAATCGATTTTCCGTCATGCGGGCGTGGCGACGGGACTGTTGGGAACGACCCTGTATCGTTGGGAGCGCCATGAAGAATCGGCCGGCCGGACGACTCCAGACGCGCTGGATCTTCATCGGTACTTGGGGAGAATGAAAGAGGACGGCGTACACACGGTTGTGATGGAGGTGTCCTCGCACGCCTTGGCGCTCCATCGCGTTTTTGGGATGACTTTCCGTGCGGCCGTGTTCACGAACCTTACGCGCGATCACTTGGATTTCCATGCGTCTCTCCAGGATTACGGAGACACGAAGGCCAGACTTTTCGGCATGCTTTCGTCGGACGGGACGGGCGTCATCAACGGAGATGATGCTGCGAGCGGGTTGATGCGTCGGGCTTCGCGGGGGAAATCCGTCCTGTTCGGAGAGAAAAACGCTGAAGTCGATTATCGAATCGCGGACATTGTCATTGATATTAATGAGACGACATTTTCCGTCGTGCATGAGAAGCGGCGGATGACATTCTCGACGCCTCTCTGGGGACGATTCAACGTGATGAATGCTTGTGCGGCCGTCGTCGTGGGACTTGAACTCGGACTGGAAGAAGATGTCATTCGGGAGGGTCTCAGGGGCGTCCGAAATGTGAGGGGAAGGATGGAGGGGTTCGATTCGCAGCGGGGGTATCGGATTGTTGTCGATTATGCGCACACGCCCGATGCTCTTGAGAATGTGTTGGCGGCGGCCCGGGAGTTCACGAGGGGGCGGTTGATCGTTGTGTTCGGATGCGGCGGGGATCGGGACAGGGGAAAGCGGCCGGAGATGGGAAGAATCGCAGCCTCTCTTGCAGACGTTGCTGTGGTGACGTCGGATAACCCGAGGCGTGAAGACCCGCAGACCATTGTTACAGAAATTTTAAAAGGAATCGCATCCTCCAAGAATGTCGAGACGATCGTTGACCGCAGAGAAGCCATTCACCGGGCTTTGGACGCTGCACGTGAAGGAGACACGGTCGTCATCGCCGGAAAGGGCCACGAGACCTATCAGGAAGTCGGCACAGAACGATTTCCTTTCGACGACCGGATTGTCGCTGAAACATACCTCCGGTTGAAAGAGGGTTTGTGAGGTGGAATTTACGTTGGACGAAATCGCCCGGATTTTGAACGTCCCCTGCAACGGTGACGGAACGGCTGTCGTTCGTGGCGTATCGACGGATTCAAGGACGATTGAGGATGGGGTGCTCTTCTTTGCACTACGGGGAGAACGGTTCAACGGTCATGGATTCGTGAATGAGGCTTTGGCCAAAGGAGCGTGCGGGGCTGTGGTGGAGAGGAGGGAAAATGCGTCAGCCGGGAAGAATCTGGAAGGAATCCTGCTGGCCGTGGAGGATCCTCTCAGGGCGCTTCAGGATGTGGCTTCCGCCTACAGGCGAATTTTCAAAATTCCTGTTCTTGCCGTGACGGGAACGAACGGGAAAACGACGACGAAGGAAATGGCATCGTCCGTTCTTTCGGCCAAGTACAAGACGATGAAATCCAAAGGCAATTTGAATAATCATATCGGTGTGCCGCTGGCTGTTTGTTTGTGGGAAAAGGATGCACAGGCCGCGGTTGTGGAGATGGGGACGAATCATTTTGGAGAAATCAGAAGGCTTTGCGAGATCGCTCAACCCACGCACGGATTGATCACGAATGTGGGGAAGGGCCATCTTGAATATTTTAACGACGCGGACGGTGTCGCTCACGCAAAGGCCGAACTCCTCGACTTTTTACAGACGGGAGGAAACGCGTTTCTGAATGGGGACGACCCACGGCTTTGGCGTTTGAAGGATGTCGTTCCGCACACAGTTACGTACGGATTTTCGGAGCGCTGCGATTTTACGGGGGAGGATGCAGGATCGGACGAAGAAGGTTTTCCCGTGATGCGCGTCGAAGGGAAGAAGCTGCGGATTCGAATTCATGGAAGGTACAACCTGTACAACGGGCTGGCGGCTGCGGCAGTGGGGAGGGCATTTGGTGTGGATTGGGAGGCTATTCGGGAAGCGTTCGAGATCTACCGCCCCATGGAGAAACGGATGGAAGTACTCAGATTCCGGGGAATCATCGTACTGAACGATACGTACAATGCCAATCCGAGTTCGGTCCGATGTGCTCTGGATACGCTCCATGATCTGAAGGATGTAAAGAGGAAAATCGCCGTTTTGGGGGACATGCTTGAGCTGGGAGAGAAGAGCGATGAGGAGCATCGACGCGTGGGAGAATGGGTGGTTACGCTTGGATTGGACGGTTTTTTCGGATATGGGAAGGGGATGCAACTCGCCGTCGAGATCGCCAGGAATGAAGGACTGAAAGATGCCTCATATCATGAGTCAAAAGAGGATCTGCTGAATGCAATCAAAAATGTTATGGTTCAAGGCGATGCGATCCTCGTTAAAGGCAGCCGTGGGATGCGGATGGAGGAGATCGTCGAAGGTCTGAAAGGAAACAGGAGACGGGAGACAGGAGGCCGGAGACCGGCCTCTCCACCCCCAGCCACCGAGTAAAAAAGAGACGAGGAGTAGGTGATGCTCTATCATTTACTGTATCCGTTGCGGAGTGTTTTTATCGGGTTTAATCTTTTAGGCTATATTACGGTGCGTTCTGCGGCGGCTGCCATCGTTGCGTTGGTGGTTAGTTTCCTGATCGGCCCCAGGATCATCGCGTGGCTGAAGCGGATGCAGTTTATCGAAGAAATTCGGGAATATACGCCTGAGACGCATCGAAAGAAGGCGGGAACGCCTTCGATGGGAGGACTGATCATCCTCTGTGCGATCATTATACCCGTTGTCCTGTTTGCCAGACTGGACAATCATTATACCCAATTGATGGTGCTTGCGACTCTGTGGATGGGAGCTGTCGGATTTTTGGATGACTACCTGAAGGTTGTGAAGAAGTATCCGAAAGGCTTGATCGCCCGGTACAAACTCATCGGGCAGATCTTGTTGGGATTGATCGTAGCCGCGGTCGTCACGTTTTCCTCGGCGTACGAGCACGCGCGTGTGGGAGTTGAGATTGTGGATGTTCGATGGTTCAGCACCGCTCCGTTTTTTAAAAATCTGCTGATCAATTTTTGGTGGTTCTACTTTCCTGTCGTCATCCTGGTGATCGCGGGTACGTCGAACGCAGTCAACATTACAGACGGTTTGGACGGTCTGGCCATCGGGCTGATGGGCATCGCAGCGCTGGCCTGGGCGGGCTTGAGTTACGTGACGGGCCGGGTCGACTTCAGCGGGTATCTGAATATTATATATCTCAGGGGGTCCGGAGAACTGACGGTATACTGCGCAGCGCTCATCGGTGCTTGCTTGGGGTTTCTCTGGTACAACAGCCATCCGGCCCAAGTTTTTATGGGGGATACGGGCGCCCTGGCTTTGGGCGGAGCGATGGGAACGATGGCCGTGCTATTAAAGAAGGAACTCATGATTCTCTTCGTTGGAGGCGTTTTTGTGGCCGAAATACTCTCTGTTATACTCCAGATCGCCTCCTTTAAAATGCGCGGGAAACGGATATTCAAGATGGCGCCCGTTCATCATCACTTCGAATTGGCGGGATGGCCGGAGGGCAAGATCGTTATCCGATTCTGGATTGTGGGCATCATTCTGGCCTTACTCAGCCTGGGGACGTTCAAAGTCCGTTAGGGATTGTATGTTTGATTTTTCTGACATCGAAGGAAAGCGCGTGACCGTGCTGGGAGCGGGACGGAGCGGTTTGGCTGCGGCCAGATTGATGGCAAGGAAAGGCGTCCACGCATTTCTGAGTGAGAAAGCGCCGAAAGACGAAAGACGGAAAGAGGCCGAGGCGCTTTCCGAGGCGGGGATTCCAGCGGAGTTCGGCGGCCATACGGATCGGGTATTCGAGGCGGATGGCATCGTCGTGAGTCCTGGGATTTCGGAGTCCAGTCCTCTCTTGCAGGAGGCAAAACAAAAAGGCATTCCGGTGGCGAGCGAGTTGGAGCTGGCTTCGCGGTTTTGCAGGGCGCGCATCGTGGCGGTCACCGGCTCCAACGGTAAATCGACGACGACCGCACTTTTGGGTGAAATTTTTAAAACGGCGGGGACGCCGTGCGTTGTTGCCGGGAATATCGGCAAGCCTTTTTCGGATTTCGTCGATGAGATCGATTCCGACGGTGTCGCGGTTTTGGAGGTGAGCAGTTTTCAGTTGGAGACGATCCGGACGTTTCATCCGAACGTGGCTGTTTTCCTCAATCTGACACCGGATCATTTGGACCGGCACGGGACCATGGAACATTACGGGAGGTTGAAGGCGCGGCTGTTCGAGAATCAAACATCCGAGGATACGCTTGTTTTTAACGGGAAAGATGAGCGGGTGTTTGAACTTTCCCATGAGGCCGTGAGCCGTCTCGCCGCGTTCGGTGTGGATGAGGTTTCGATGGACTGCGGTTTCGTTCGTGACGGATTTATGATGCTCCGAATTTCCGGGAGGGAAGAATCTCTGCTTTCCGTGGATGACATGAGGATTCGGGGAGAGCACAACGAGGCCAACGGACTTGCCGCGGCGTTGGCGGCTGTGTCCATGGGCGTGGAATCAGAACCAATACGAGTTGCGCTCAGGACGTTTCGAGGGCTTTCGCACAGGATGGAATTCATCCGAGAATTGGACGGCGTGGAATGGGTGAACGATTCCAAAGCGACGAACACGGATTCGGTCTGGTATGCTCTGGGCAGTTTTCAAAATCCGATCATCCTCATCGCCGGAGGGAGGGACAAGGATTCAGATTTTCGGGTGCTGAGAGAACGGATCCGGTCGAAGACGAAAGGCGTCGTTCTGCTGGGTGAAGCGGCCGATAAGATGGAAAGGGCATTTCGAAGTCTTGTCCCCCTCGTTCGTGCGGATTCGTTAGAGGATGCAGTACATAAGGCTCGATTAATGGCACAATCCGGGGATGTCGTTCTCCTTTCGCCCTCATGCGCGAGTTTTGATATGTTTCATGATTTTGAGGATCGCGGAGATCAGTTTAAGAAACTCGTGAGGCAGCTCCGATGAGACATCGCGACGACGGACAACTCGATCGCATTTTGCTGGTTGTTGTCGCTGTTTTTCTTGGCGTGGGCATCCTGATGGTATTCAGCGCCAGCTCCTTCCGCGGGGCAGAAAAGTACGGAGATGCGGCCTTTTTTATCAAACTCCATCTTGTGCGCGTTGTCCTGGGAATTCTACTGTTCCTCGGCTTTTCGAGGATGGATTATCATCGGTTTCGGTGGGCGACGCCTTTGGCCCTTCTGTTGTGTCTCGGACTTCTCGTGGGCGTTCTCCTCGGTCCGGAATTCCAGGGAAGCCGGCGGTCTTTTTTCGTCTTGGGAAAGCAGTTCCAGCCGTCGGAGTTCACGAAGCTGGTGGTGATCCTTTACTTGGCCGCGGTTTTTGCGAAGGGGGAAAAATCCCGCGCCCACCAGGGGGATGTTCTGTCCGTACATTATATCATTGTTCTGGTGGCGGTAGGGTTGGTCTTTATCGAGCCTGATTTAGGCACGGCTCTTGTGCTCTTCTCCGTATCGTTTTCGATGTTCTTGCTGGCGGGTGTCGCCTGGACCAAGCTGGCGAAGATGGGATTGTTACTCGTCCCGTTGATTTCCGTGGGAGTGGCTGTATTTCCGTATCAGAGACAACGCATTTCAGATTTTTTGAGTCTCGTTTTCGGTTCGGGCCCTATGAGCTATCAGGTGAAGCAGTCGATCATGGGATTGGCTCACGGAGGACTGACCGGAGCGGGATACGGAGGCGGGAAACAAAAACTCTTCTTCCTTCCGGAACCGTTTTCCGATTTTATCTTTGCGAGCTTGGGAGAAGAACTGGGTTTTATCGGGATATTCTGCATCATGATCCTCCTCGGACTGATACTCTGGAGAGGAATCCGTATCGCCCTTCGAGCGCCCGACAGGTACGGATATTTGGTAGCCGGAGGCATCACGATAATGATTTTGGTGAGCGCCCTGATCAACGCGGGTGTCATTCTGAATCTTCTACCGACGACCGGACTTCCTTTCCCATTCCTGAGCTATGGGGGTTCTTCGCTTATCATCCATATGATCGGAGCGGGCATACTTTTGAACATTTCGAGGAAATCCGTCGGCTCATACGGGCGAACACCATCGGATAGAGGACGCGGGAAGCTCTGGGTCCGCGGGGAGCGTTAGATGAGGCTGATGTTAACAGGAGGAGGAACGGGCGGTCATCTATATCCCGGCCTGGCCATTGCTGAAGAGATGGAAAGACGCGTCACTTGTCAAATTATTTTTGTGGGCACGAAACACGGTGTGGAAGCGAAAGTCGTACCGGATAAAGGATACCGTTTTAGGAAAGTTTGGATCAGCGGGTTTCATCGGCGCAGGATGTGGAGGAATGCGTTGTTTCCTCTGAAGGTTGCTGTGTCATTCGTTCAGGCCCTGTTCATCGTTCTGTCGTTCCAGCCCGACGTGATCGTGGGCACCGGAGGATATGTCAGCTGGCCCGTCCTGGCAGCCGGGCTGCTGACGCGTAAAAAGATTGTCCTTCAGGAACAAAATTATAAACCGGGTGTGGTGACGCGTCTGATGGCTCCGTACGCGAAATCGGTTCATCTCAGCTTTGAGAATTCGAAAACGTTTTTTTGGCGTATTTCCAATCTGCGGGTGAGCGGGAATCCGACGCGGAAAGAATTGGATGTTCCTTGCCGGGATGGGGATTATGCGTATTTTGGACTCGACGCGGGGAAAACGACGCTTTTCGTGTTGGGGGGAAGTCAGGGAGCCCGGGCTGTGAACGAAGCAGTGATCAAACTGATGGGCGGATTGATGAAGAGGGAGGATGTTCAAATTCTTTGGGCTGCGGGACCGCGCTGGTCTGAAAGAGTAAAAAAGGAGACCGAAGTATACGGAAACAGAGTCCATGTCTTTCCTTACATCGAGGAGATGGGGATGGCCTACTGTGTGAGCGATATCGTCATCTGCCGGGCCGGAGCCACGACCGTGGCCGAGTTGACGCGCATCGGACTTCCGGCTGTTTTCATCCCGCTGCCGGGAGCCGCAGGAGGTCATCAGGCGGAGAACGCCAGGGTTCTCAAAGAGGCCGGTGCGGCGGAGATCGTTCTCGAACAGGAGATGGATGGAGGCAAGCTCTTGGAGGCCGTCTCGCGTCTGTTGGACGATTCTGAAATAAGGGGTGCAATGGGAAGGATAGCGAAGGAGTTCGGACGGTTTGATGCGGCAAGGTTGATCGTGGATGATATTCTATTGATGTTGAAATATGAAGCCGTTTTATCATGTTGATGAAGTAGAGGATATAAACGATGCCAAGGAATCCTGAAGAATGGCTGAAACAGGCAGAGTACGATTTAGGGACTGCGGAATTCATGTTCACGGGCGGTCGATATTTCTATTCTGTTTTTATGGCTCATCTGTCGATTGAGAAAGCATTGAAAGGATTGTATCAAAAAGAGCTTAACGAGATTCCTCCGAAAACACATAATCTGATCACGATCCTGAATTCAGTGGGATTAAAACCACCCGATGAAATGGGTAAATTCTTAATCAAGATAAATCAAGCGAGTGTAGTCACACGGTATCCGGAAGATCTGTCGCTGTTGCAGAAAAATTATACAAAACCTGTGGTAAAGGAGATTCTGGATAAAGCGAAGGACTCTTTGGAATGGATAAAAAAAATGTTTTAGACATTATATCGCGTTTTCGGACCGCTCTTGAGAAGAATGGAATCAAGATAGGCAAGATCATTCTGTATGGCTCGTGGTCGAAAAATAGTTATTCTGAAAGCAGTGATATCGATCTTGTCGTCTTATCCGAAGAATTCGCTTCTAAAGATTACTGGGAGCGGATCGACATTCTTACGGCCGCTATACATGAGATTTTTGAACCGATTGAAGCGGTCGCCATGACGCCTGAAGAATTTGAAAACGGAGATTCTTTCATCGGCATGTTTGCGAAGGACGGGGAAATCGTGTACGGGCAGTCATGAAGTTTAATCACATTCCGACAGATGCAAGGGCACTGATGATTGGGAGGTACTGCTATCGATAATCGACTGTTGGGCAGGACGCGCCGGATCCATTTTGTGGGCATCGGCGGGATTGGGATGAGCGGGATCGCAGAGGTGCTCCTCAACCTGGGATTCACTGTAACAGGATCGGACCGCCAGCTTTCGTCTCTTACGAAACGCCTCGAAAGCCTGGGCGCTGTGATCTATCAGGGACACAGCGGAGAACAGGTCATGGGCAGCGACGTGGTCGTTATCTCTTCTGCCGTGGGACAGGACAATGCGGAGGTCAAAACGGCTCTGGCCTTGAAGATTCCAGTGATCCGGAGGGCCGAGATGTTGGGCGAGCTCATGCGGATGAAGCAGGGCGTGGCTGTCGCAGGCACACACGGCAAGACGACGACCACATCGATGGTGGGGCTCGTCCTTCAAGAGGGCGGGTTCGATCCGACCCTTATCGTCGGGGGAAAACTCCGATGTCTGAAGAGCAACGCCCGACTGGGTGAGGGGAATTACCTGGTCGCTGAAGCGGATGAGTTCGACCGATCTTTTCTTCAGTTGACGCCTACGATGGCCGTCATCACGAACATCGAGTCGGAACATTTGGACTGCTACAAAGATCTGGATGAGATCAAGGCGACGTTCGTGACATTCGCAAACAAGGTTCCGTTTTACGGAGCCGTGGTTCTCTGTCTGGATGAGGAGTCTCTGCAGGAAATCATGCCGCGCCTTCACCGACGGATCATCACGTACGGAATGAATCCGCAGGCGGATGTCCGAGGGATCGATCCGTCGTTCCATAAACTCAAGTCGGATTTTACTGCGATGTGCAGGGATGAGGTCTTAGGGCGCATCGTTCTTCAAATTCCCGGACTTCACAACGTGAAGAACGCACTGGCCGCAGTGGCTGTCGGCTTGGAAATGGAGATTCCTTTCGAGAAAATCAAGAAGGCTTTGGAGGAGTTCTCGGGCGTGCACAGGCGGTTCGAAATCAAGGCCGACAGGGACGGCATCCTGATCGTCGATGATTACGCCCATCACCCGACGGAAATCAAGGCGAGTCTAAAAGGAGCTCGGGACGGATGGGACTGCCGCGTCGTTGCTGTTTTCCAGCCCCACCTGTATTCAAGGACGAGGGATTTTTATCGTGACTTCGGTCAATCTTTCTTCAATGCGGATATTCTTATCGTCACCGATATCTATCCCGCGCGGGAGAAGCCGATCCCCGGTGTGACCGGGGAACTCGTGGCGGATGCGGCCCGTTCGCT
>JBDRSZ010000365.1:0-6240 GCA_043824415.1 bacterium
TAGGGGCAGAGAGGGGTGGATAAAAAGTTATTTATAGGTAATTTACATCAACAATGCAATATGGCATTCCCGCCTGCCTGCCGCAGGCAGGGCGGGCAGGCAAAAAGGCCGGTTCTTTTGTCTTCAATATCAAATCATACGATTGCTTGATCCCGCTGTGCGGGGGTTCTTTTCTTCTGAAGAAAAGAACAAAGACCTCATTGGACAAGGGGATACGCTTATCAACACAGTGACCGATTTTACTCACACAGATCCGTGAGAAGCCAATAGGTTTTTCAATCGCAGGAGTCCATCATGTCGGCACGGCAATCGAAATTGTACCATCTCATCTGTTGGAGAGTCCTCTTCTTCGCTCTTCCGGGTTTCTTAATCGGCCAGACAGACCGACTCAATCTGAAATCTCCTCCCTATGCTGAGATCAAAACGCACAACGGAACGCCGACCCTGTTCCTCGACGGGAAGCCGACCTTCTACGGCGTCTGGTGGTGCTCGGCCCCGGAAGAGGACGGCTGGCGCAACGAAGGCTTCGCCAAAGAGAACGCCCAAGCCGCGGGCATACACTTCTACGCATTCGACGTCGGAAGAGACGAATGGTGCGGACCGCGCAAAGGCCTCTCAGGCCATTTCGATTTCTCCACAGTAGAAACGCGATTCAATCGAATCCTCCTGGAGGACCCGAATGCGCGATTCCACCTCCGCATCTACTTGGAGAGGGCGGACAGATGGTGGCTCGACCTCTACCCCGACGAGGTCGAAGTCGTATCCGACAGCTCCAAAGACAGGCAGTCGTTCGCCTCCGCAGTCTGGAGGGAGCAGGCGAAGGAGTTTTTAAAGGCCTACATCGCCCACCTTCAGAAAATCGGCCTGGACGACCGGATCGTCGCCTATCAGGTCGGGGCCGGCCACACGGGCGAATGGGTCAAGGGCAAAGTGTCCATGAGCTTCTTCACGGGAGATTACAGCGCTCCCATGCGCCGCCATTTCCGCGACTGGCTGCGCCGGCAGTACAACAAAGATGAATCCGCTCTAAAAAAAGCCTGGAACAAATCCGACGTCTCCTTCGACACCGCGGAAGTGCCGTCCGACATCGAGCAATTCGGAACGAAACACTGGACCTTCCGCGATCCCGCTCAGGAACAGAACGTCATCGATTATTACCGCTGTCTGGCTGACCTTTGCGGCGATCTCGTCGTCGATTTCTGCAAGACCGTCAAGGAAGCCACTGCTGGCAGGTCCTTGGCGGGCGCCTTCTACGGCTATCTGATGGAACTCACCTGGAACGCCGGTTTTTTCGGCGAGGGCGGCAAAGGATCGGACAGCGAATACTCCACGTACCAGCGGAGCGGACACCTCGGCTTCGCGAAAGCGTTGAACTCGCCGTTTGTCGACTTCTTCGTCAGCCCGTACAGTTACGGATTCCGAGGCAAAGGAGGCGAAGGCTGCGGCATGCTTCTGACCGAATCGCTCCGCCTCCACAATAAGATGTACATCTACGAGGACGATTCCCGCACGCACACGCTCGCATCCCAGCCCGAATACGGACGGGCCATGAACCTGTCCGAATCGACGGCCTTCCTCCGCCGGAATCTGGCGTATAACTTAACACGCGGCCAGGGCATCTGGTGGCTCATCAACCAAGGGCATATCGATCCCATGTCTGAACCTGCGTTTAGGCCAATTTTGAAAGATTTTCAGGAACTCGGGTCCTTCAGTTTAAACACAGACCGCACGCCCTGCGCAGAAGTAGCAGTTTTCATCGACGATGAGAGCTTCTTCTACGAGACGGTCAAGAACGACCTCGACATGCCCCTCATCTTCAAGCAGCGGCACATCGGCCTCGCCCGCTTCGGCGCGCCTTACGACCTCTACCTTCTGAGCGACTTCCTCGAAGGACGCCTCCCCCCCTACAAGCTCTACATCTTCCTCAATCCCATTCGGCTTGACGAAACCAGACGCGCGGCATTGAAGCGGGAGAGTCGCAAATCCGGCCGCACGGCCGTCTGGGTCTACGCCCCGGGCTACATCGAGGATGCGCCCTCCATAGAAAACGGGGCCGATCTGACAGCATTCCGGTTCGGGATGAACGACCACCCCTGGGCCTCCTTCCTCCACATCACAAACTTCAGTCACCCCATTACCGAAGATTTATCCCAGGACCTCTACTGGGGAGCCGACAGCCGCCTCGGACCCATGTTCTACATTGACGATCCCGAAGCAGTGATCCTCGGAGAAGCTGTCTTCGCTCAAGGCACGTGCAAGCCCGGCTTCGGACTGAAGAAATTCCGCGATTGGAACTCGATCTACATCTCCGTCCCAGATATTCCTGCGTCCGTCCTCCGCGGAATCGCCCGTTTCGCAGGCGTGCATCTTTACAACGATCAAGGAGATGTCCTCTCCGTCAGCCGCGAGCTGCTGAGCGTGCATACCGTCTGCGGAGGAAAACGGACATTCCGCCTGCCGATCCGCGTGGAAGTCGTGTACGACCTGTTCGAGAAGAAAATTATCGCCGAGAACACAGACTGCTTCGAAGTGATGCTGCCGCCTGTTTCCACAGCATTCTACTATACCGGTAAAGCCCAACGTCTATCAGAATTGGGAAAATAGTGAGAAATTATCATCATGATACAGCATTCATCTGATCATTGTCGCTCCTGCGAAAGCAGGAGCTGAGGATTTCTTAGGTGTGAACTCTTATAAATGAAAACGATTAAAAAAATTGGTTCATCACGGACTATAGTGAATAAGACGCTAAGTATATTCGGATTGTTTTTTCGGAAGGGCCGGGAGAGGGAAATGGCCTTTTTGACAGCCGCGGCCCGGGATGAATTGGAATCAATAAAAAAGGGGTGGGCATTTCTCGATGCGTCGAGAAGCGTAGGGGCAGAGCGAGGTGGATAAAAAGGCATCCATAGATGATTTGCCTCAACGATGAAATAAGGCATTCCCGCCTGCCGCCTGCCTGCCGCAGGCAGGGCGGGCAGGCAAAAAGGCCGGTTCTTTTGTCTTCAATATCAAATCATACGATTGCTTGATCCCGCTGTGCGGGGGTTCTTTTCTTCCGAAGAAAAGAACAAAGACTTCGTTTGACAATGGGATACGATTATAATCACGGCGACCGATATTGCCCATATAGAACCGTGAAGAACCAAAAAATTACATTCATCGCTTGCACTCTCCTTATCTGCATCCTATGCACCCATGCGCGAAAGAACGATCTTCTGAAACAGTACCCCCACGTCACCCTCTCCAACGGGATCGTCAGGATGTCCGTGTTCCTTCCAGATCCGGAGAAAGGATTCTACCGCAGCACGCGCTTCGAGTGGTCGGGTATGATCTACGAATTGTCCTGCGGAGGCCACTCCTACTTCCTCCAGAGAAACGAAAGAAATCCCCTGCCTCTGCGACAGGACCACGATCCGTTGAAGAGTGACAACGCGGCCGGCCTGCCCGACCAGTTCCAGGACGGCCCTGAGCGTGAAACACACGAAAAAACAGCCGTCATCATCGGCGTGGGGAGCGTAGATATTGCGACAGGAATGATTGTCGATCCGGGAGAGTGGAAAACAACATCGGGAAAGACCTGGGTGGAATTCACGCATAATTTGAAGGACACAAACGGATACGCGTATTCCTACACTAAACGCATGGAGCTGACGCCAGATAAACCGGAGCTCGTCATCTCCTATTCACTCTCCAATACAGGAGTAAGAACAATCTCATGCCAGCAGTACAACCACAACTTCTTCACCATCGACGATGAGTATGTGGGGAAATACTACGAAGTCGAGCTCTCCTTTCAGCCGAAATTCAGGACATTCCATCCTGAAGAATTCAGGGAAAAACAAAGCTTCCTTCCCTACGCCACGATTTCGAAAAACAAGATCATCCTATTGGAAGACATCGATGTGAAAGGCGGGATATTTTCCATCGTCGAAGGATTCGGGGACGGCGTCTCGCACCATCACGGAATCATCCGGAATAAAAAGACCGGCGCGTGCGTCGACATTCGCGGTGACCTCCCCCTCTCCGAATTCCATTTCTGGGCGGACGACATCACTTTCTGTCCCGAATTCTTTGTGGCCGTCTCCGTAGAGCCCGGTCAATCCCAGCAATGGAAACGGGTTTACACGTTTTACGAAGAGTAAATCTTTCTATGATGTCCTTTTGGTAAAGTCATCGGACATATCTTTTCTGATCGCAAGACTTCAGAATATTCTTCTTGCATCTTGTCGTCGAAATGGTTATCATTTTTTCGTCACCTGGCTGCGATAGACACGACCACAACCGAGAACCAGCGCACGTACGATTAGCTCCAGCGTCCAATTGTCGCTACAGATCAAAAGATCGACAAGCTGGCGTACGAGCTGTACGGACTGATGGAAGAGGAAATTTGGATTGCAGAGGAAGGGGCGAAAGAACACCCCCTGTAGTCCCCCTCAAGGGGGATAAAAAAGAAATCTCCCCTTGAGGGGAGATTTAGAGGGGTGTTCTTTAAGGGAGAACTTCAGCGTCGTCTTTGAGACAACATCCAGAGAGTGTTATACATCTATCGATACGACCAAAGAGAAATTATGAATTACAACCCAAAACGAATTTTGCTGGAGGCTCTCATGACCCCAAAATACCGGATGAATCGCCGCAGATTTCTCAAAACATCCATGACGGGCCTTGTCGGAACTGGGATCGTCTCAGGTTCCGATTTTTACCTTCCTAAACAAGATCCTCAAGATGAAAAAATCAAAATCAAAGAATACCGCACACTGGGCCGCACCGGCTTTAAAGTATCCGACATCGGTTTCGGCGCCGGTTATCTGACGAACGCCAACGTCCTCGAAGTCGCCCTCGACATGGGCATGAATTACATAGATACGGCCGAGCACTACGTCCAGGGGCAATCAGAGACAGCCATCGGACAGGTCATTAAAAATCGAGATCGTAACAAGTTCTTTCTGACGACAAAATTGAACATGACCTTCGGAGGCGGTTCGACCCAGGAAAAAATTAAGGAGCGATTCGGGAAGTGCTTGGAGAGGTTGCAGACCGATTATGTCGACTGCCTGATGATCCACATGACCGCGACGATCGATCAGGTGAAGCACGATGAATTCCACGCCGTCGCCCAGGAATTGAAATCAGAGGGCAAAGTCCGCTTCATCGGACTCTCCAACCACGGCCCGGAACACCGGCTGCACGGCAACGTACAGGACCCGATGGAAAATGTCATCCTGGCTGCTGCTGAAGACGGTCGTTTCGACATGGCGCTTTTCGTCTATAATTTTTTACAGAAGGATCAGGGCGAGCGGATCATCAAAGCCTGCAAAGTGAAAAACATGGGAATCACTTTGATGAAGACGAATCCGGTGGCGAGCTATTTGAGCACGAAAGAACGCTTCGATAAAGCCATCGCGGACGGCAGGCAAATCCCGGAAAGATATTTAAAAATGCTGGATGAATACAAACTCCTCATCGATAAAGCGGAGATATTCAAGCGGAAATACGGATTGGGCAGCAACGAACAGGTACGCGACGCCGCCATCAAATTCTGCCTGAGCCATCCCGACGTCCACTCCGTCTGTCCCTCCATGAACAGTTTCGAAGAGCTCGAAACGTTCGTCGCATTGTCTGGAGAAAAACTCGAATCCTCCGACACATCCATGCTCAACGACTACGAAGCGACACTGGGCCATCTCTACTGCCGTCACGCCTGCGGTATCTGTGAGTCCGCCTGCCCGCAACACATTCCTGTGAACACCATCATGCGGTACGATCACTATTTTCAAGCCCCGGGACGCGAAAAGCACGCCATGCTCAAATACGCCAAACTATCCGACGCTAATGCAAGCCGATGTCACAATTGCGCAGGACACTGCGTCGCCGCGTGTCCGTACAACATACCCATTCAGAGCCTGCTCGTGCTTGCGCATCAAAATTTGACATTGGCCTGAAACTGACGCACGCACAGCTTTCCCGTCCGGTCACCAGTCGGATTGATTCTTCATGCATTTTTCTTTTTGAATTCTTCCTGGAATTATTTATCTTTAATGTGATCAACAGGAGGAGTTTGACATGAAATTAAAAATCCTATTAGAGCCTAGTGTCATGTCATGCTTGTAATGTCGTATAAAATTATGTATATTACTCCATCATACAAACGGTGGAGTTACCATGAAAAAATAGGTAGCGTACCAAAATTGTGTTGCTGATCGGTCATTTTTTTCATGGTATAATTATTTGAAATTC
>JBDRSZ010000366.1:0-8210 GCA_043824415.1 bacterium
TTCTGTACCTTGACCAGTCTGTACTCTCCGTTGTCGTTCATCGTATAGGACGTGCACAATTTCAAAGCGGACCGCGTGCCCCACGACTGTTCGATGTTTCGGTGAAGGTGTCCGTACAAAATGCCGTCGATCCGGTACCGATCCACAAAATCACCCGTCAGCTGACGCGACTCATCAAAATGAGTAAACAAAATACGGCTGGTTTCGTTCACGTTACCGTTCGATGTTTTTAATTCTGTAACCAGCCAGTTCATCTGGGTTTGGGTGTAGGTCTTCGAGGGTTGGTCGTACATTTCCAGACCGATAAACCGGATCGGACCGTAACGGAAGCTGTAGTCCATCTTCTTCCCGAAATATCGATGCCAGTACGTATGGCCGTTGTCCCACAGGTCGTGATTCCCGCCAGTCAGAAAAACGGGAACCTCACTCGCTTCCAACATCTGCTGCGCCAGCCGGTATTCCTCTTCGATCGACCCGTTGTTGATGACGTCACCCGTCTGGAGCACGAACTCAGGATGGATGAGATTCATTTCTTTGATGATTTGTCTCAACTCTGTTTCCGTGTTCGGATCGACATAATCGAACTCCCACGCCACTTCGGGCAGATGGCAGTCCGGCAAATGGATGAACGTGAATGAATTCTTGTAGGTAGGAAGAACGCGTACGCAACGCCTGACAGCATCCGATGATCCGCCTGTAACGGTAACGACTAGGTCGTACAATTCGAACGGCGTGATCGAAGAAACCGTCGCAGTGACCTTTCCGACGCCGTTGGCATATTGACTGTTCGAAAGAGCAAGACTGTAGTTGATTCCCAATTCTGGAAGAAAAAGACTCGCAGCTGTCAATGCGGCAGGGGCTTGGTATTCAATCGTAAACGATTCACCGGGCACGACGAAGGCAGGCCGGTTCATCAATGGAGACTGAACGACGCTTACTGCATCGCTCGCCGAGGAAATCACGGGCAAGCTATAGCTCAAAAGCAATATACAAAAACGCGACAGGGACCTGAATTTTTGTACCGTCTTATCCAATAAATGAACACCCATAAGTGAAGTACGTTTCTCGTCCAATCGGCATTTTTGGAATCGAACGTCGGGAAAAATACTTTCTTGAAACCGAGCAACTATTATGCCAGCCTCAAGAAAAAAACAGTAGGTCGCCTCGTGTGGCCCAATTCCATTCCTTAATCTATGCAGGAATCACATCTTTGCAGAGTTCAGAACGATTTAGGGAAAGTGAGCGGAAAGTTCGATGAATGTGAACGAATGATTTACAGTGGGTGGTTTGATTTTTCCCAGGTTCCGGCATTGCCCCATTCATTGAAAAATACGATCTTTTCCAAAGGCCTCTTTCTCTTCCTCGGATTGGCTCTCCAGCCGGCCTTCGGATACCCGACTGCGATGAGCTGGCACAATCGGACTCCTTTTGGGACGTGGAAAAATTTTATGGCTTTTCTCGTATGAAACCATCCGATCCAGCAGGTTCCCAATCCCATCGATTGCGCCTGAAGAATAAAATGCTCTCCGGCAATACCGATGTCCAGTACGTGAAACGGGATTTTCTGAATAACGCTGCCCATTCTGTGCGCGACCATGTTCAGGTCGGCCAATAAGACGACGATCACGGGTGCACCCATCGCCCATCGTGTGATCTTGTAAATACCGGAGAAGACCGCATCGCCAAACCGATGGATCGTGTCCGGATCGTCAACGACGATGAACCGCCACGGTTGAACATTGTCTGCGGACGGCGCCAGACAAGCCGCCTCAATACAAGTGAGAATCTTTTCCCGCTCGACAGGTCGCGGATCAAATTTCCGGACACTCCTCCGATCTCGAATAACCCTTAAAACTTCCGACCCTATCCCTTTCGAATCAATCATCCCGAAGCGTTCCAATCAAATCCGCGATGTGTTCAATGCCTTCGTTCTCGCAGTACTGTTCGATTCCCTGAACGACTTTTACCGCTCCAGCCGGCTCCACAAAATTCAGAGTGCCCACCTGGACGGCAGTCGCTCCCACGATGAAAAACTCCAGCGCATCCTTCCAACTCATGATCCCCCCGATCCCGATGACAGGGATAGAAACCTCTCGAACGACCTGGTATACTTTGGCCAGCGCAATGGGTTTGATGGCCGGTCCGGAGAGACCCGCAACCTTACGAGCGATGAGCGGACGCCGCGTTTGCACATCGACTCCCATACCCAACACCGTGTTGATGAGAGAGAGTCCGTCCGCGCCGCCATCTACTGCCGCCCGGGCGATGGCCACGATGTCCGTCACGTTGGGCGTTAATTTGACGATGATAGGTTTTGAAGTCTCATTCCGCACGATAGAAACGATCTCCCGCGTGATGGACGCATCCGTGCCGAAGGCAAGCCCTCCCTTTTTCACATTGGGGCAGGAAATATTCACCTCGATTCCGTCGACACGGGGATGGCCCTGAATTCGCTCGACGACCTTTGCGTATTCATCCACCGTGCTCCCGGCGACGTTAACGATGACCGCCGTGTCCAACTTTTCCAGTTCGGGAAGTTTTTCTATGACGAATCTCTCCGCACCGACGTTGGCCAGTCCGATGGAGTTGAGCATCCCGCACGGCGTTTCCGCGATCCGAGGGACAGGATTCCCCTCCCTCGGATGGAGCGTGATCGTCTTTGTGATGACGCCTCCCAATAGGCTCACATCGAAATATTTCCCGTACTCCGTCCCGTATCCGAACGTTCCTGAAGCTGTCAGTACGGGATTCTTCAACTTGAGTGGGCCGATCATCACAGAGAGGTTAATCATCCAGCAGGACCTCCTTCAGATTGAATACCGGTCCGTCCGAACAGATCATGCGAAACCCGCCTTGTCTCATCTTCACCGGACATCCCAGACATACTCCTACACCGCACGCCATCTTCTCCTCCATTGAAACCTGCCAGTCGAACGAAGTTCTCTTTGCAAGCGTCTGGATTTTTTTCAGCATCGGCTTCGGTCCGCAGACGAACCCTTCCAACCCGGATGCATTTTTTTGATCCGAAAGAAACTCCTCCATGAGATCTGTCACGAATCCCTTATACTCCCGCGAACCGTCCTCCGATGCCAGTCTGACTTCGACGCCCCGATTCTTGAAATTCTCTTCACGGAAAATCTCTCCGCCCTCTTTCACGCCCCAGAAAAGTGTGACGGATTTGCCAGACGCGATCAGTTCGTCAACGAGAAAAAAGATAGGTGCGCTTCCCATCCCGCCCGCCACGACGAGCGCGTGTGTGAACGATTTGTTCACATCAAAGCCGTTTCCCAGCGGGCCCATCAGGTCGACGACGCGCCCGCGTTCCCACGACTGCATCAATGCAGTCCCGCTGCCCACGACACGATAGAGAAGCTCGATCGTCCCTCTCGCATGGTCAACGCGATGGATGCTCAACGGACGCCTCAGAAGAGGATCGATTCCTGTGGAAACTCTCACATGTACGAATTGTCCTGGAAAGCTTTCCCTCGCGATTTCCGCCGCTTCCAAAGATATCCAAACGATGTCTCGTGTAATATCCTCTCGATCGATGATTTTACAGCTATACTGACCCACAGACTTCCCTACTCCTTTATCTTCGACGTATCGACGGCACTCAGCGGAATCGAAAGCGTGATGGACGAAGGCACGGGATTTCCATCTTTCAGCCCTGGAAGGAACATAATTTCTTTAAGGATTTTCACAATCAGCATATCCATGTCTCGGTCATTGCTCGACACTTGTATATTGACTTCCGTCGCGCGTCCTCTCTCATTGACCTGGACGTTCACGATCATCAAATTCTTGGCTCTGTTCCAATCTCCTTTGAACTGAATCCGCATCTGATTCTGAATAGCACGGACACCTCCCAACGGTTCAGCCGGACGGTTCTTGGCTTCCACAAGCGTGTCCTTCGCAGCATCAACCGTGGATACAGAATCCGCATGCAGACCGATCTGTCCCTCTTTCGTGGGCTCCTCAACCTTTTTGGGCGTTTTGAGCTGAATATTTTCCTTCTCTCTCTCCTTCTTCACAGCTTCCACTTTCTTCTTCACGCGTTCGGCATACACAGTCTCGGGATAATGGGAAAGAAGACTTTCGTAAATCGCATAGGCCTTGTCGAGTGAATCCAAATAGGTTTCGTACACCCAGCCCATCGAATAGAAAGCCTTGGAAGCGAGTTGCGAATCAGGATAACGATCCATGATCGACGCGTATTTCCTGACGGCAGCCGCCGGCGTTTTCTTCTTAAGAAGAACAGCCTCCGCCTCTTCGAATAGCGCCTGAATAGAATCCTCCACAGTCGCCGCAGAAGGAAGCCCCATTTCAGCGCGAACGGACTTGGCAAATCGGGATTCCGGGTACTGTTCTATCAGGCGGCGATAGGTCGAATTCGATTCTTCGGTATCTGCGTGAAACTCACGAGCAATATAGCCCAAGTTGTATAAGGCTTGTGGCGCGAACGGACTCTCTGGAAACTGTTCGATGATATTACGATAGTGATTAGCAGCCGAATCTGGAAGCGAAAACCGGAACAGGGTGAGTTCGGCCAACAGAAACAAGTTTTTATCCTGCTCCTCAACCCTGAAGGTCTTCAGCTCGGGATTTTCCACCAACCTTGCCATCTCCGACCTCCGTAATCGTTCCTGCAGTTTGATCGATTCTCGTTCCAAGTTATCGAAACTCGGCATCACATCTTCTCGAAACCATTTGCACCAGTCTACTCCGTTTTTCTCATCGGGTCGCCGCTGGCGGTCTCTCTCCATAAAGCGATCTCGATCATCCCGGTCGTATACAGTCACCGCTCTTCGCACTGAGTCCGCAAAGGTTTTCCCGCCCATTCGAATGAGCAACGCATACCTGGCAGAATCGCCGGAGGTCGAATCCATGAGCGTGTATATCCGGTCGACGGTCAAGCTGTCTTTCTTGACTTCTTTCTCTTCAAGCTTTAAAACTCCCTCTTTCCCCAGCCTTGCCATCCGGATGACTTCCTGCAAAGCAAGAAAGCGCTGAATGTCCCTGATCTTGACATTCGCAGAATCTGCAAACTCTGATGTGGAATACTCCGTCCTCACTTGTTTAAAGAGTTCAAGGGCACGGTCGTACTCTCTCCGGCTTTCCTCGTGCAACCGTGCCAACTCGTAGCAAGCCCTGGATGAATGGATTGTTCTTGGATGATCCTGAATAATGTCCTGGTAAGTGATGAAAGCACCGTCCATATCTCCTTTCAGGACGAGACAATCTGCAATCTCTAATTTAATGTCGGGAAATCGCTTATTATTCCTCGTTTCTCCCAACAACTCTTCGAACTGCTGCATCGCATCATCAAGATACCCGAGCTTCTTTAACGCCCTCGCATGACTAAATTCAGCTTCAAAACGGAATTCCAATGAAACGTCCATTTTGAGAACTCTCTCAAAATTCTCCGCCGCTTCTTTGAAATTCCCCAGGGAGTCCAGGTTGGCGCCCAGTGCAAACGTCGCTTCCGCTTTGAATTCTCCCTCTCCTCTTTCTACGGCATTTTGATAGGCTTCGATTGCCTGTGTGAAATCACGCTTCTTCTCATGAAGTTTGCCCATCGTAAAATAAGCATCGCCTCTGTACTTTTTCGGAATCTCCATCTTCACGAGCTTGTTCATTCTTTCTTCAGCTTCGTTTAAAAAATTCATCGCCAGGGACGTTTTCGCATGCCAGAGATTCGCCTCGTATAGAAGATCACTCTGAGGACAATCCGTCATGAGATCCTCGAACTTCCGACTCGCCTGCACGTATTCATGACGATAGTAATGAGATTTCCCCCACAGCAGGAGCGCATCATCGACATATTTGCTTTTGGGATACAAATCGATCAGCTTGCGTGCTTTCTCAATCGCCTTCTGGTAATTCGACATCTCTCCGCCAGTCGGCTTGTCCGTTCGATTCTGTTTCGTTTCGTAGGTTGCCTTCCGGTAGTATCCCTTTGCATTGTAAAATGTGTTGAAATATGCACAGTGGATTAAAAATACTCCGCAAAGGACCAGGCTGTATAAAAATGACTTTTTCATGATTCACACCTTCCTGTCTCAACGTAAGTTACGATGAATCGAATGTTTTGTCAAGAACTAAAGGTGTAATTCTTCCATCGATCAAATAGACGCAAAATCCTACAGCGATCCCCCCGACGAGTGAAGCGAAAAGAAAAAGAGGAACCAGAAAAACGATGTGCACCTGTCGAACGATGAAAACATAAGCCACCAAAAGCTGCGTCAGATTCTTGGTCAGTGCGCCCATAACGCTGATGCCAATCACACCAAAAATCCTGTTCTCGTAAACAAGGGCAATCTTCATCGTAAAAGCGGCTGCGACGCCGCCGCTCAGAGCCATTAAAAAAATAGGATGAAAGAATTTCCCAGTTAACAAACTCCCCAAAACGACTCGCAGGATCACGACGATAAAAGCCTCCTTAAAACCCCACCATTTAAGCGCGAGGAGCGTGGCGATGTTGGCCAGGCCCAATCTGATCCACGGGAACGGACTCTGGATGAGCGTCTCCACAGTAAAAAGCACTGAGGCGATTGCTACTAAAAGCGCAATGATGACAATTTTAGTTGTCCGCGTCCCATCCTCCTACATCGTGATGCCGTCTAAGTTTCGCGCATCTTTTCCATCGATCTTCAAGAGGATACGATTCGGGACGCAGACAACCATTTCACCCGTGCGGCTTATTTTTCCCATGCGCATACAAATCTTCTGCGGACAAGGGGCTTTATCAATCCACGCGTAGCCGCCCTCTACATGAATGGTAGTCACTCCTGCAGGGCCGCGTACGTGAATCTGCCTAACATCCTTCAGGGAAAGATGATACGTCTGTCTACCGTCCAAAAAGACAGAAACCGTTTGCCCTTCCTCCTGAAAGAACCGGAAAATGAAAAAACTCAGCAAAATCGAGAGACCGACTGCGCCCATCAGGATAACATCCCCGATTTTCAAGAGGCCTTTCACGCGTTTTATTCCGTAATTCAGCAAGCAGTCTGCCTTCCTGTGACCGAAAATATGCGGCGTTTTAACGCAGCAGAATCTGTATATTAGAAAAAACGTCTTCCGGCTGGATCAGTTCCATGCAGGGCTGCTCACAAACATTCTTATAACAGCCTTTGCAGTCTTTCGGGGGTTCGACAATCCGGCCGCGCTCGAAGAACTCAAACTCACGGGGATTGAATACATTGTTGAGCAGGACGACTTTTTTCTTCAGGCCCAGCGCGATGTGCAGAGCCATTGTCACGGCAGTGACGATGAGGTCGCACCCATCAACGAGATCCATAAACAGCGGAAGTCGAAAATGACCCGGATAACGAACACCTGAAATTTGTGCCATGCGTTCGTTTTTCCCATCCTCCTTCTCTCCGCCCAGAAAAAGAACGCCGTATCCTTCCTTCTTCAGAAGCTTGGCCAGTCTCACCCAATGCGCCTCGGGCCAGAGCCGCGATGACCACCGTTCACCGCATCCCGTATTCAGGCCGATGATCTTCTTCCCCTCAGGGAGATCCCATTGTGCATGCTCTTGAACGTCGAGAACATATTCTTCGCCGTTGTACGCGAATCCGCACATTTCAAAAATTTCCTGCGGATAACTTTTCGCATTCCGCATGTTCTCGTCGTCGAAGAGCCCTGTGATCCACTTCTGCTTGGCCGTATCGTCTGCGGGCGCGCAATGGCCTTCGGCCAGGAGGAATCCGTGTTTCGTTTTTGCGTGAATGGCATTCGCGAGTGCGCATGCCTCTCTGTCTTTGTCCAAGTTGAAGAGGATGTCGAATTGAGTCGCCTTCAGGATCTCGACATCCTGAAGTCCGAATATGTGCGTACGATCGACGAGTGCCGGCAGGACTTCGGGCGTATGCGTCAGCCAATGGATGTAGGAACTTGGAAAAGTCTCCTTCAGTTTTCGAAGAATCGGAGTCGTACGGATGACATCCCCAACAGCGCCGAGCTTGATGATAAGAATGCGTTCCCCGACAGCATCGTAATGCGGACAACCCGCACAATGCACTCCGAAGTCCTTGTGCGGCCTGCACGGCCTGTCCCCCTGAAAATGTCGGCAGTCAGTTTGAATATGCATATCAATCCTTCATCTCACTTTTATTCTATGTTTTACCCGTTTTGTATAATTGGTAGAAGAAGAGAGATTTGATGGATTTATACCTCCTCCCCCCTGGATTCCCGATAAAAAATCTCGG